>NZ_JAVAMR010000129.1:0-1175 GCF_030731025.1 Microbulbifer sp. 2205BS26-8
CTTTCAGCCATTTTGACCTGTGAAAAATCTCTTCACATTTCTTCAAAACTCTTCATTTTGTGAAATCCCAAAACTCGCTACAGCCCACGGCTAACGGGGGTTTGCGGTGTTTTCCAATTTCATTGGGTAAAGAAAAACCCAAAACCAGCAGGCGTGGGGAGGAGTGATCGCCATGCCTTTTGAGGAATTCAATTCTGTTGGCTTTGATGTCAGTTACTTAGTTAAATATTTGAATTTTAGAGGCTTGTTTAATTTGGCGGCGTGATAAACCTTCACCGCTTGCGGCAAAATACAATGAAGAGAATTGAAATCAGGATAGGTCCAGCGGCTCGCCGGTGTAGTGCGTAGAAGTCGCCCTTTCCAACGGCCGCACCGACAGCGGATGTCCGGCGTATTCAATATGCGGATGCAGGTAGGGTTCAAAGGAGGCGGTACCCTCTCCTCCGCTGAGCCAGCTCTGCACAAAGTCTTGATCGGCCGGCGCGACCATGGGCAGGGATTTATCGTGATACTTCCTGGTCCTGGGATGGGCCGCAATGGTGATGATGGAACAGCTCAACACGTCGCCCCAGGTCTTATATAGCCCGCAAAAGAAAAAGGGTTCGCCATAACTAAATTCAACCGGATTCTTGCCATGCAGACTTTCCACCCAGGCGGTGGCGGGAATCAGGCAGCGAGATTTGCGGTACTCGGGGCGCTTGCCCAGCTTCTGCCAGTTGCTGTTGATCGACCAATATTTGCGGTTCGGCTTCCAGTTGTCGCCATCGCGTTCCAGATATAGATGCCAGATTGCGGTTTCCACTTCCGGCTCCCCATGCCTGGCAGTGACAACGGAAATCTCCTGGGTGGGCCGTCTGCGGCGGCCATACAACATGCGCTTCGGATGGTGTACTCCATACTCCTTTAGGAAGCGCTCCATGCCGGCGTGATCATCCACATCGAACACACTACACATCTGTGCCAACCCCTTTACCAGATTTCCTTATTTGAGACTTTTTCCCAGATCCTATGTTAGCCGGAATCTCTCGTGAGCAATGCCATTTTCTTCATCCAGATTCATTTGCCCTACCAATCCCCAAATAAATCTTGAAAAAAGCTCAGCCTCTTCGGGATTGTATATTACTGAATCCATTAGGCACGAAACAATCAACCATAAAAAAATGTCCTAATGTTTA
>NZ_JAVAMR010000130.1:0-1147 GCF_030731025.1 Microbulbifer sp. 2205BS26-8
AATCTGATGCTTCGAGGCGGCAAAGGTGCCTTGAGCATGAAGTCTAGTGGCAATGCTTTTGGGGACAGCGGTCGCGACAACCGTGAAGGTTCTTTATGTGCTGATAATGGTGCTAATAAGTTAGGCCTAACATGTTATAACTCAGCATTCCAGACTAGTCACGCTCACCCATATTACTTGAATGTTGCAGCGGTGAACGCTAACGGTAAACATACAAGTTATTCAACAGCTGGCGCAAGCATAATGGTATCCGCTCCTGCTGGTGAATTTGGTGTTTATGCTCCTGCCATGGTAACAACTGATCAAATGACTTGTATTAATGGTACTTCTGGCTTTAATAGTAGACACATAGACATATATGGCGAAGAACTTGCAGCCTTCATATTTTCATTCAACTACCCAGGCCATCCAGAGAATGTGGGTTGTAACTATATTTCAACCTTCAATGGTACGTCTTCTGCTGCGCCGAATGCATCCGGTGTTGTGTCTCTAATCTTATCAGCAAACCCAGAGTTGACCTGGCGTGATGTTCGACACATTTTAGCTTCGACAAGCACTATGAATGACCCTGAAAACGAAAAGGTTGAACTGCCAATTGGAGAGGGCTCTTTTGTTGCTCATGATGGCTGGATTGAAAACGCAGCTGGTTATCACTTTAATAACCTTTATGGCTTTGGTCGAGTTGATGCAGGTGCAGCTGTTGCCATGGCTTTAAATTACTCAGAGAGCCTTGGCGAGCAAATTATCACCGAATGGCAAGGCCTGGGCTCAACTGCGGGTGAAGCCGCCTTGGATGCGATTATTCCAGACAATAATGCAACTGGCGTGAGTCAGGAAATCGAAGTTACAGAAGATATTATTATTGAAGCTATGCAGTTCGAGTTTGATATTCGCAATGACCATATGGGCTTCATTTTAAATGACAGTCTATTAACCTCAGCTGGTAACGACTTAGCGCTTGAAGTCATTTCTCCTTCAGGCACCAGGAGTGTTTTACTTTCTTCCAAACAGGCAGCAATAGCACCTTCTCAAAACTTTACTGATGGACCTAGCATTGGTTACATCATGGATGGTGTCGTAGTTCTTTCCAATGCATTTTATGGTGAAAATGCTAAAGGATCTTGGACTATCAGAGTATTAGATACTG
>NZ_JAVAMR010000131.1:0-1139 GCF_030731025.1 Microbulbifer sp. 2205BS26-8
AATAAGCAACTGGCAGGAGCGGTTACACAGAATTATTTACACTCTCTGTTGTTTTCACGTTTTTTATTCACTTTGCGCTTATTGCCGATACTTTAATTAGTGTGAACAGGCCCTAATAAAGAAAAAGTACTATGCAGCGCTTCAAAGCTCCACCCATCATTGAAATGGAGCTTTCAAAAAATCTCTTGGAACAAATCCAACTAACTTCTAACCTGATCCATTTGTAGCTATTTTTTAAAAACTACATTCTATTATTATTTTCTAGAACCCCAGAAATTTCTCCTTTGGGATTCAATTTGGTGTGTAAATTAACGAAAATCTTTTTATCAAGTAAACTTTTCCGATAGGGTTCCTCCACTATCCATTTCCCCACAATAAACCCACTGTTACCTTTGGAACACCTTGTTTCAAGTCCGTGTTTATCCTTATCAGTTTCCGTGGTTGGCCAGTCAGGAACTATACCGGGGCGTGTCGGCATGCCACAGATCGTTTGGATTATTGGACCACTGGGGTTACCTGGTTTGCAAATAGGAGGCTCTTTGCCATCACCTAAACAGCGCATATGAAAATGAGACATAAGTAGTCCTGGCTCTGAAAGACCACTATATCCAATCATAAAATTTAATATGTGTGTCTGGTTGTTATAGGCCCCGGTAAAAAAACCATGGGCGCCTTGAGGTGTTTCCTTATCCACTTTTTTATTGCTAAGCATTTCTTCATTCGCTATGGTCAGGTCAGCCTTGAAAATAGTGAATACCTTATCATCACCTGCTTCAGACCAAGCTCTCTCGCCAACGGCCTGTTTGGACTCAGCGGGCATCTTTCCTTGTTCGCTATGGTTGTCAGCGAGATTGAAAGGGGAATAGGTGAGCAGTGACAACGTGAGTATATAAAAAGCGACTTTAGGTAATGAATTAGTTTTCATAAACCTCTCCTTTCATGATCTAGATTCAACTTGTAAGTGCATATCTTAATAGAGCTAGAAAAGGCGGTCAGTTCATCGTATTATTTCTGCTTTTCCTCCAGCAAGAGATATATCATACGACACTAAAAGTAACTGACTATAAATAAAAATACCAGATGGAGGTATTCAAGAAAAGTGATCTTAATATGCCCAAGATGACGCTGAATTATCTTAT
>NZ_JAVAMR010000132.1:0-1129 GCF_030731025.1 Microbulbifer sp. 2205BS26-8
ATCTGCTTCTTTCTATCTTGATGGATTTTCAATCGGATTTTGGCTGAATACAGGCTCACTTAACGCCATTTTGCTACTTTTCCGCCCATTAAGTGGACCCCCCTTGTAAATTGCTTATTCTGGTCAGATTCCAACCGATAAAAGTGAAAGTAAATACCTCCTTGACCCGCGCTAACCCACGAACTTTTACTTGGCGAATCAGGCCAATGGTTTTGCCCCAACCGAAACCCTCCTCAATTCGCTTGCGTACCTTCATGCTCGCTTGATATCCACTGTGCCGAGTAGTGCGTCCGTCAATGGCGGAGCCGCCGCGACGCTTGGTATTTTGGGCCACATGCGGAGTTACATTTGCACCACGACAGGCGGCTACGAATCCTCGAGTGTCGTAGCCTTTATCTGCACCAACGGTTTTGCGCCGTGAGCCCGGCAGCTCCATCAGCATCTGCTCGGCTGCTTCCCGCTCACCACAGCCATTGGCTTGCGTTACCGCCGTCTGTACGATCAGGCCATTACGGTTTTCCATGGTGGTGTGACCCAAATAAGCCAGCTTGGCTTCAGAACCTTTGGATTTTTTGTACAGCCGAGCCTCTGGATCGGTGCCTGATTTGTGCGTTTCATTGCTGCGCTTCTCCTTGTGGAAGTCCCGCTCGCTGTTGCTGCCACTACCCTCATCGTCGTCGCTGTCCTGCTTGCGAAGAAAGCTTTTGTGCGAGGCCCATGCCTGAATCAAGGTGCCGTCGACGCTGAAATGCTCTTCCGACAACAGTTGCTTCTGCCGAGCTATCTGCACCACTTCTTCGAACAGGGTGGGAATAATGTTGTGGGCAAGCAGACGCTCACGGTTCTTGCTGAAAGTGGAATGATTCCACACCTTGTCATCGATACTGAGGCCAACGAACCAGCGGAATAATAGGTTGTAGCGCATCTGCTCCATCAGCTGGCGTTCACTACGTACACTGAATAAAACCTGTAGCAGTAGGGCTCGCAGTAATCGCTCCGGGGGAATGGACTCCTTGCCATTCGGTGCATAGGCGCAGTCGAGCAACCAGTCGATACGCTGCAATGCCAAATTAAATTCCTGGCGAATCTTTCTCAGCGGGTGGGATTTCGGGACAAATTCTTCCAGGTG
>NZ_JAVAMR010000133.1:0-1119 GCF_030731025.1 Microbulbifer sp. 2205BS26-8
GTACTACCGCCAAAATTATACCAGAAAGAACCAGAGAGACTAGGTCCAGGCAAGGGTGCCCCAATTACCACTACCTCATCTATACCAACCCCCTTGATGATGAAGCAAAGCCCCGCTAGAAGTGACCTGACAGAATTTCTTTATTCATCGGTACCAGAAAATAGCTGAGAAAATCCTTCAGTATTTCTCAACCATATTTACTTTGTTAGTAGTTCTTTCCAGAATTTTTTTAACCGTCTTCAAATCAGAATAAGTTAGCTTATGAGTCTCAGATGATGGCAGCCTTACGCCGCCATGGTTATCAATATAAATGATTTCATTCTTGGGAAGAATAATTTTCACTCTTAAATCATCAACTTTAAATTGACCCCTAGATGATGAGTAGAGAATATTGAGCAGTCTTTTAAACTGACGGCTTGAAGGATCAACTTCACCTACACTTGTTGCTGAATCTTCAATATTCTCTGGTGTCATTGGCACATAAGTTTCAACACCGATTGGCACGTAATAAATCTTGACTAGATCTAACACTCCGCCTCCAGAATCTTTTGCAGAATAGGAAGCAAATAATACTGCCAATAGCGCTATTAAAATTTTCATTCCTTAGTACTCAGTTCTACTCGGTTGACCCAGAGCGTTCATTATAAGGTTTTCATTCCTTATAATATTATTCATTCTGTATAAGCCATCATCAGGGGTACTAAAAACAGCATGGCCAAGCTCATGAGCCATAATCCTTCTTGTTGTCGCTGCCATTGGACCATCAGTCGTTTGGATTTCCGGATGAAAGTTAGGATCGACATAGATAGCATCCCCTCCGGGGTATGCGTACGCATTATTTGTTACAGTTAAATCAACGACAAAATCTTTTTTGAAAAACCAGAAGGAGCGGCGATCTTCAAGATTAGCAAGCATTTCTCCTCCTCTAGTGGTACTGAATATATCGCCTAATTCAGATTGAATCCTGGCTCTAGAGGCTTCAGTATCGCCTATAATGACAAAATCTTTATTGCCAATTGTGAACTCAGACTGGCCAACAGTAGAAGCAGTATCACTTGAGCAGCCTGTTAGGAAACATTGTTGTCTCTCTTGTGCCGCTTCCTTGGCATTTTCAGTATC
>NZ_JAVAMR010000134.1:0-1114 GCF_030731025.1 Microbulbifer sp. 2205BS26-8
CAGAGCAACGCTGTGCGCGCGCTCAACGTGACGATGAGCTGAAGCCTGAGATCCAGCGGGTCTTCGAAGAAAACCTTCACGTCTATGGTGCTCGCAAGATCTGGAAGCAGCTTAACCGAGAGGATGTAAGGGTCGCCCGATGCACAGTTGAACGGTTGATGAAGGTGCTACAGCTGGAAGGCGTCCGAAGAGGCAAACGCTGCGTTTTTCAAGGCATGGGAGGCAAAAGCCTGCAATATGGAGCCGCTCCGTGAGCCAGTGCAGGCCATCTCTGTTCAGCGGTTTGTGGCGACAGGCGAAAAGTGTGGGTTGAGATTCCCTGGAGGGTGCCAACCCGGATTCTGGTCCTTCTGGAAACTTAGAGGCCTCTCGGTTACTGATTATTCTTGCCTGCCTGGCACTCGCAGCATTAATCTGTATACATATACAGTACACGGGCGTCCTTATGAAACTCTCTTCTCTCTACAGTAGCGGCGTTGCCTGCGGCTTTCCCTCTCCAGCTGATGATCACCTGGAATCTGCACTCAGCCTGGATGCGCATCTAATCTCCAGGCCAGCGGCAACCTATATGGTTCAGGCCAGCGGTGACTCTATGGTGGGGGCGGGCATCCATGATCGTGACTTGCTTATTGTCGATCGATCGCTAACTCCGGTACATGGTGATGTTGTAGTGGTGGCTCTGGATGGCCAGTTAACATGCAAAATTCTAGACAGGAAGCGAGGATGCTTATTGTCGGCCAACTCCAAGTACCCGGCCATCTCTGTCTTGGAAGGTCAGGAGCTGGTAGTGGAAGGAGTGGTGAAAGCGTCGGTTCGCTACCATAGAGGAGGTTGAACGGCAAGCCCCGCGTGGGCACTTTTGGTGATCTAATGGAGCGCTTCGCTGAATCGGTATCACCTGGCCGGGCTGGGGCAAGGTGAGAAATAGTACGACTGAAGAAATTTTTATCAGATCCCATCTCTCAAATATTGCTGTCCGACCTCAAAACGCAGCACTTCGCAGAGTTCCGTGATCGTCGCCTCACCGCTATATCGCCAGGGTCCGTAAATCGGGAAATTAATCTATTAGGTAGGCTCTGTATGTCGCTATGCGCTACGTGAATGGCACCTCCTT
>NZ_JAVAMR010000135.1:0-1111 GCF_030731025.1 Microbulbifer sp. 2205BS26-8
CAGCTCATCTTTCAATGAAGAAATATGCTAGAGAAAACATGCTAATTATAGGGATCAATAGGCTCAACACCCCACCTATATGCCCAGAGGATTTACAGAGAACAACCTTTTTCTTATCTAAAAAATCTTTACTACGATTCTGAATAGAAAAAAATATATAATTTACTAAAAAAACAACAATGGAAATTAATACCGCCGCAAATTTGGTAACGCTAGAAAAAAGCTCTCCTACCCCTAATAACAAATGCGCAATCAAAACTCCGTTTATAAAAAGAGCAATTTCAAAGAAAGAAAGAGACAGGCAGGCATAGTAGTGATTATGCTTGCCCACACCATTGATCTTTTCAGAGAGAGCAAAAAATTTAAAATAAAAATAATTCAACATATTTCGATTTAACAATTCTCAGTATACCAGCACAAGAAATCTACCCCAGGTTGAACAGTATAATCATATACTCCAGGAATATATTTAATAGCTGCCGATGTTCCGGTATAGCTAATAGCACCAACTGCACCCACAGTGCCCCCAGCAAACCCTGCTACACCAAACGCTAAGTCAACGCCTGCATTAAATACACCAAAACCATTCCCACTACTTAAGGCCTGTCCACCATTCCAAAGTGAAATAGCAGTGCCGACAAAAAAAAGTCCTGCACCTGCATGTTTTAGTGCTTGGAGACTTTTAGACGCGTCTAATGCATTTGCAATAGGAAATGGAGTCCATTTGCTTGCCCTAATATCATTGATACCATTTACATCACTGCGATTCACGAGTGAGATAATTGCAGCCGTTCCAAACAGCTGCGCGGCACCAACTGTAGGATCTGCAATAGAAACACCTTTCTGAAACCCATTCCATAGGCTCATTTGTGCATTTCCAGCACTCATCGAGATGAAACCTTCTTGCAAAGATTCTACTTGCCCTACTACTTTGGTCCGTTCAATTTCTTGGGCTATTATCTTGTAGCTGTTCCCATCTATATAAGCTTGATCAGTCCACAAAACTGGACCCAGCGCATAAGCATAATAAGGAATACTAATAGGCATCGTTAAACGAGGAGCCTCTACCACAACCTCTTCAGGAGGCCTCTCCTCCTCCCTCTTTCTTCTC
>NZ_JAVAMR010000136.1:0-1107 GCF_030731025.1 Microbulbifer sp. 2205BS26-8
TGATTCAAAGATCTGGATGGAAAAGTTCGTGAACTGAACCTGACCTGACAGAGCACCGTCAGAAAAACCGGTAACTGTCAGATCAAGTCTGAACTACTACAGATGATGGCTGCTAGAACTTTTCTTCTCTACACCCCACCCTTCAGCCATTGTGCTTTATTGGCTTCCGGGCTCCGCATCTGTTGCACCAATTACAGACGATACGTTGAATATACTAAAAACAGATATTATCCATTTAGGGCCTGTTCACACTAATTAATGTATCGATAATCAATGCGAAGTGAACAAAGAACTTGAAAATCACATCCAGTTTGTCAAAACGCGAGAATATTCTTCTGAAACCCTTGAGCCGTCGGAACAACCTCTCTACTTCATTTCGTTTTTTGTACACTTCTCGGTCATAATCCCAAACGCTTAGTCGGTTACTTTTGGGTGGCACTACGGGTTCCATGCCAAGATCAAATACCAACTGTCTGGTTTCATCGCCCTCATAGGCTTTATCCATGATCACTTTCGCGCCCTCCCAGCCACAGTTTTCCAGTGTTTTCAGTAACTTTCGCCCCTCAGATGCATCACCTGCTTGCCCAGGAGAAAGGGAAAAAGCTACGGCCTGATTGGGACCCGCTGTGATCATGTGAATTTTGCTGGTCCAGCCCCCTCGTGATTTGCCGATAGATTGAGGACCATTTTTTTAACGCACCTGTGCCGTCTGGATGCACCTTTACAGCGGTAGAATCGAGAGATACATGATCTACTTGAATATTGATCACATCATTTTCCTGCAGTGCGAGAAACACTCGATCCAATACGTCCTGCTTGGCCCATCGATTCGCCCGCATATAAATGCTGTGCCAACGACCAAAAGCGCTGCGGAAGACCGCGCCACTTATATCCATGTTCGGCAGCATAGAGAATCGCGTTTAGCACTTCCAAATTAGATATTTTTATGTTGCTACACGGGATTGGCAGCAATTTTTCGATAACTTTGAATTCTTGTGTAGAAATCTTCATCCCACGATTATACAAGATTTAGTGTTAACAGGCCCTAGTTACTTAATTCATAGCATTTTTTCATATTGAGAACTTCCTGGAAACTAAAGTTCAAAT
>NZ_JAVAMR010000137.1:0-1094 GCF_030731025.1 Microbulbifer sp. 2205BS26-8
CGCGGATTCAACCTTGAAGCGCATACCATTTATGCAGCTTGTGCCGCCAAGTAATTATCCATTAAATCTTCTGGTGTTTCAAAGCCTAATGTTTTCCTTGGGCGGTTATTTAAATCGCATACCACTGCATCAACCTCTCCCTGAGTTATCTGTTTAAAGTCCGTACTCTTAGGCCAATATTGGCGCAACAGGCCATTCGTATTCTCGTTCAAACCGCGTTCCCAGGAGTGGTAAGGGTGCGCGAAATAAACCTGCGCTCCAAGCTCCTTACTAATTTTTTCGTGATAGGCAAACTCTTTACCATTGTCCGCCGTGATCGTATGCAATGCCGCCGTATACGGCTTCAGCAGAGCTATAGTGGCCTCTGTCACCGCCTCTGCACTTTTGTTCTCCACTTGTGCAGATAAGGTAAACTGCGTTACGCGCTCTACAATAGTCACCAGAGCGCCGCTATGTCCTCTGCCAATGACGGTATCAATTTCCCAGTCGCCAACCCGACTCTTCGCATCTACCTCCACCGGACGCTCATCGATACTTATACGGTTCCTGATTTGGCCGCGATTGGTTTTACCATTGCTTCGCTTGTGATACTTCCTACCGTGCCGCCGGAGGTTCATGAACAGTTCGCCACCCCTCGCCTTGTCGGTCCACACATGTTGATAGATGCGCTCATGGCTCAACAGTATCAAGTGCTCCTTGAGCAGCCAGCCTGAGATTTGCTCCGGGCTCCATTTTTCAGCAAGCTTATCCTCGACCAAGCCAATCAACTCTGGTGTCAATTTTGTTACCTTTCTGGCCTCTTCACGCCGCCAAAGCGCAAACCTCTGGGCTTGCTTGTGTCGATACCCGCGCTGACCACTATTCCGCGCTAACTCCCTTGATATCGTTGACTGGCTCACGCCTAGAGCCACCGCAATCTTTGCTTGTGTAAAACCACTTTTCTTGAACGCCTCAATCTGGCATCTTTGCTCATAGGTCAGTTGCTTGTAGTGTCTCATTGCATAACTCTTGCCGGAGAAAAAGCGAGAAGCCTACGGGCAACTGACCGCTTTTTCTAGCTCCATTGAGATATGCACTTACAAGTTGAATCTAGG
>NZ_JAVAMR010000138.1:0-1066 GCF_030731025.1 Microbulbifer sp. 2205BS26-8
ATAGCGCCTCGCCATCACCGTCCAGATTGGTAGTTACAAACCGGGGGTTGGGGCCTCCGTGGGTATACTCGGCTTTCCCTATAACGCGTCGCTTGTGCTTCCAACTACCCGCTGCGTACTGGAAGTCCTTGAACAGCGAGAGCTTGAACGCACCGTTGTGAGACCACTCTTTGGCGAGCTGCATGTAGCCACTGAGCCTATATTCCAGCCGGTTGTTACGGGCGATGCCTACGATGTACTTCACATCGTGCCGGTCGCACCAATCCAGCATGCGGTGGCGACAGAAGCCACTGTCACCACGAAAGATAATTTCCACCCCAGGCCACTGCTTGCGCAAGGCTTTGACCAATAATGCAAGAATGGCCCAGCTGTGCTTGGCCCCATCCTGACGACAGTGCCGCAGGTAACTGACCAGTAGATGCCGCCCGCAGAAGACATAGAGGGGCATGAAGCAGTAGCTATCATAATAGCCATGAAAGAAGCGCTGTTCCTGCTCGCCATGTACCGGGATATCGGTCGCATCAAAATCCAGGATAAGGCGCTTTGGCGGTTTGCTATGTCTGGCCATGAACTGCTCAAGCAACACTTTGTGCAGCTCTACCGCAACGGAGCGATCCTGACTCTGTTCAAAGCGACACAGGGTGGCGGCACTGGCAAGTGCCTTCGTGCGCTGACACCCGGCTTGCAGGACTGTGTCAAAGCGCAGCTGCTCGTGATCGTTGAGATCTTCATAACCGGCGGCAATGGCCAGCAGGCGCTGACGGACCAGTTGCTCGGCCTGATGTGCCACAGAGGATGCTCGACGGGGATCATTGACGACATCGGCCACCGCGCGGGATAGGCCAAGGCGACGATCGCATTCACGAAGCAGCAACAAGCCAGCATTGGAGGTCAGGTCGCCGCCAGTGAAATCTGCTGTGATTTTGCGGTGGGAAAGGGATGAAAAACGGATCTCAGGCTGGTAGCATCTGGTCACGGTGGAATTTCTTATCGGACTGTTTTAGACACCAGCGATGATAAGACTTTTCGCCGTTCTTGTATCTGAACTCGTGCAAAATCCGGGCTA
>NZ_JAVAMR010000014.1:0-93965 GCF_030731025.1 Microbulbifer sp. 2205BS26-8
ACATCAAGGAGGGGCAGCGCATTCCATGGCATACCTTCCTCTACCGCTCTGTATCTAAAATCAGCCAGCAAGTAATCCGATTCCTAAAATACTGTTTTTGGAAGAAAGCCTCCCGGAAGCTCTATGAACGCCAGCTGATGCCAATGCTTCTGAGGTATACGTGATTTTAACCGGACACCGTTGCCCCCCCATTACTTTCTCCAGTCTTGAATTATTCAAATCGATAGGTTTCTTTACTATTTGGAAAGCGCCCTTGCTCCACGTCTTCTTTGTACCGACTAACAGCATCATCGACGGATTTAGACAGGTTTGCGTACTTGCGCACAAACTTAGGTACCCAATCGAAAATTCCGAGCATGTCATCGGTAACCAATATTTGGCCGTCGCAATCTTTTGACGCACCTATACCTATGGTTGGAATACTAACAAATTGGGATACCTCGATGGCAAGATGCTCTGGTACACCTTCTAGCACGATAGAAAATACACCCGCTTCTTGTGCATCGCGCACGTCATTTAGAATTTTTTCTTTACTCATTTCATCACGGCCTTGGACTTTGAATCCGCCACTGACGTTGATCGCTTGAGGTCTTAGGCCAACGTGACCTACAACAGGAATACCACGATCGACTAGAAACTTAATCGTGTCAGCGATACCTGGAAAGGCTTCAACTTTAACAGCGTCACAACCCACTTCTTTCATGATCCGAGAAGCCGATTGATAGGCCACTTCCTTGCTTTCTTCATAGCTGGCAAACGGCAAATCGACGACGACCAGAGATTTCTTTACGCCTCTCATTACCGCTTGCCCATGCATGATCATCATGTCTAGGGTTACGCCAACCGTATCTGGCATGCCGTGAAGTACCATGCCAACCGTGTCGCCAACGAGAAGAAGATCGCAATGTTTATCGAGCATCTCTGCCATTGGCGCTGTGTACGCCGTCAAGCAAACAATTTTCTTATTGCCCTTAAAGCCTTGGATGTCCGCTACTGTATTGCGTTTATATTGATTAAATTTAGACATTTCTCTTTACTCTATTTAATTGTTTTTCTTGTCCACAACGGTGTCCGGTTAAAAATCACGTATACCTCAGAAGCATTGGCATCAGCTGGCGTTCATAGAGCTTCCGGGAGGCTTTCTTCCAAAAACAGTATTTTAGGAATCGGATTACTTGCTGGCTGATTTTGGATACAGAGCGGTAGAGGAAGGTATGCCAGGGAATGCGCTGTCCCTCCTTGATGTATTTCTGGTCGATGCGATCCGGCTGCTTCTTCAGGCTCTTTTCATCCCCTATCTGCCAGCGATCCTGGTGGTGGTGAGCAAACATGAGTAGCAATAGCGAGGTCATGATCGCCAGCCAAGCCTGTGCGCTGATCCCGGTTACGCTCTTGCTCCAGGCCTTCTTGCTCGCAAAACTGTTCTTCCAGGTATCGAAGCACTTTTCCTCGTCCCAGCGGCGCAGATACAGGAATGCGACGACGCCGGGTTCCAGTTCCATCTCGTTGGTGAGAAACTCGAAACAGTTTCCATCCGGCGCCTGATAGTGAATAAGACGCCACCGGGCACTGCTGGCCTTGAGCACCACTTCTTCGTCCGCCAAAATTCCTTCGTTGATCTTGTGCTCGGAAAGATCCCTCGGCTTGCGATCTTCGACCAACAGGTTGTCTTTCATGCGTGTGATCACAGTTTGGCGATAACCCTTGTACTGGGCATCCCAGAAGGGCATGTCTACATAGGCACGGTCCACGACCCATAGTGCCCGGCGTTCTTTGAGCAGGCTGCCTGGCTCTTGCCCGTAGTCCTTGAAAACCCGCATTTCGTGGAAGTTGCGCGTTTCAATCTGAACGGACGCTGGTGCCCCGATTCTGACATCGTAGAACGCCAACATCATGTGGCCCTTGGGGTTGTCCTCACCACCATGCTTGGGGGCGCAGCGATGATAATGGGCACTTTCGTGCTGGTAGCTGCCGTCTACCGCGTAGATCGAGCGCTCGCCCAATCCAGGGATCTCCGCCAGCCGGTCGGGAAGCACGGCTCGGGCCTGCCTGAACAGCTGCGTCACCATTTGTATCAGGATCTCCAGCCGGTACTCGGAGCTCAAGGCATCGGAGTAGGTTGAACGCGCCACGGGCATTTGTGCGGCCTCCGTCAAATGGAACAACAGCTGTATTTGTTCGCGCAAAGTCTGGATGCCCTGCAGGTGGCGCAGGCAGCCAAATGCGCAGAAGTCTTCCATCGGAAGTGACTTGAAGCGGCCCGCAGCATAGCGCACCCTGTTAAGCGCGTTGGATGCCGGAGAGAAGAATTCGGAAAAAACGGTTTCGCTCATCAGTTCGTTGTGTAATTTTTCGCAGCGATGGGACATGGAAATTCCTGTATATCGATCAATACGCATACAGGGATCGCGTCGCGCACCTGGATGGCCATGTCAAGTACTTTTTCGTGTTTTTTATGTATTTTCTGTCCTGCTGTATCGCAGCGAAACGGGAGCCCTGGACGGTACCGCGCGCCGACTGAAAAAAGTTCAAATATCTTTTGCACGCGCACCTATGAGGCCAAATATACGTGTCAGTGCTGGAATTTTATCGCGTTAAACTCTTTTTCTGCCGGACACCGTTGCTATTGACAATAAGGTGTTTCTCTTCGTGATTACCCCAGTCGCTTTTGGGGATTATCTACGAACATCTGATCCACTTGCTCTCTATTGACCATGCCTATTTCATCCCTCTTAATTTCTCGCACATACGCCCGGATTGACTGTTGTGCCAGACGCAAAGTCTGTGCGCTGGGCGGCTTGAATTGACCATAGAGTTCTTCGATCTCTTTGATATTGTCCTCGCGGCTCAACTCGGGGTCATAGTGGGTGCCCACAATAGAATGGAGTAGCAGGTTGACCTCTTCTGCTGTAAATATCGGCTGATCGTCGCCATCAGAAAGGGGGTCGATCAAAACAAGTGCGGCTAGATCCTCGGGAAACTCTATAAGCTCTCCGGTTTCAATCCGAATCAGCATGGTATCACCCTCAGTTGTTTAGCCAGCTCTCGCTCGAAAATCTGAAACTGGGAATAACTGGAAAAGTCGTGTTCGCTCATCGCCCAACCGAGGCCACCATCGACCTCTACTCGGGTCAGGTGCTTGAGCTTGCTTTTGACGCCCTTGTGCATATCAAGAGCCCTGGCGGTATACATCCGTTTTTTTCTGTCCGCGCCGCCCGTTCGCCTCGCATCCAGATCATCGGTCAGCAGATAGAATCCAAAAATAGCGATTCGATCCAGGTCTGGAAGGATCACTTTAACGGCGGTTTGAGCGATGGTTCTCCCTAAGCCAAAAGGGTTTATTCTGGCTGCTTTTGCAGAGTCTGTACTGTTGTGTCGGTCGGAGAACTTCAGACCCACAACGTAGCCATCCACACCAAACACGACGTGATAACTGAGCTCTACATTAAAAAAGTGCCGCCGTATGGAACCAGTTGAGTCTTTGACTTCACTTGGTTAAGTCGTGGGTGCCCCGCCATAATGTTCTTCCTTGAAACTCAATCGAATGTCCTTATTGACTGAGGCACAAGAATATACCTATCTGAGTGACGTGGTCCAGGCCCTATTTGCGCGCACCGCCCGCCTTGTGCTGCCTTTGCCGATTATTCGCAGGGTGTCACTTGCCGATGGGCGGGGATCGTGTCCCTTATCGTTAATTGCTGGATAAAGTGGTACGGTAGGCACCCCTAATAATTGAATAACACTTTATGTGGCTAGGAGTTGTACTTATGGCACAGATCAAAGCTTTGGATAAAAAGGCACATGCCAACCTGAAATTCACACAGGACATCACGTTTGACCATGTCAGTGGCAATCACATCCTGCCGCTGGTAGTCCAGGAGATGGTGCAGGCGAGCCAGAGCTACCCGATCCTGTTCGTAAAAGACCAGAATACCGATCAGTTCAAAGTGGTTGCCCTGACAGGCCTGCGCCCCGGTGAAAACCTCTTCTCCGGTAGTGAGGGCTGGAATGGCAGCTATGTTCCGTTGCAGGTACGCACCTACCCCTTTGTGCTGGTGAAGAATCCCGAAGATGCTGATCAGGCAGTGCTCTGCATTGATGAAGATTCCAGGATGCTGAGTGAAGCCGAGGGTGAGCCACTGTTCGATGCGGAAGGTGAGCAAACTGACTACCTGAAAAACTGTGCCCAGGCAGTTGTAGAGGCCGCCCAGCGTGTGAGTGTTACCGAGCAGTTTGTCGAATTCCTGGTATCCAAGGATCTGCTTACCCAGAAGAAATTGACCCTGCGTGTTACCGAGAGCGACAAGCCCTACGATCTCACCGGCTTTTTTGTGGTGGATGAAGAGAAACTGAATAAGTTGTCCGATGAGGATTTCTTGGAACTGCGCAAACGTGGCGCGCTGTCGGCCATCTATGCCTCCATAATGTCTTCCATGCAGGTCCAGAACCTGATTCGCAAAAAGCGGGCCGGTTAATAATCGGTCTTGCCTGTCTGCGCTGCGGGTTGCCAGTGATATGCCTATGGCTCCCGCTGCACTGGGTGCGATAATGCCCCCTCTCTCAAAGGCTCGTGCTTAGACAAGATGAAAGCGGGGTGCGGTTTTTCCGGCTGGCGTTTTTCCAAGGGGTTGTGCCGGATCAGCCGGGATCACACGCTTATCTCCGCACCGGCCATGGCGCCCGGCTGTGATGCTACAGACGCCACACCTGCGGGCGGCAGCGCGACCGTGTTTTGGTTTTTGGCATTGCTGTGTGGTTTGCCCGCCTGTCTTGGCAGCGGGGCAGTCACGCCATTGATCCCCAGGTTACCACTGTCGGGCCAGGGCTTTTTTCTGCGTCTGGTTTGGTATTTGTGCTGCAAAGGAGGGGGAACTGGGCAAAAGAGATGGCTGGGGCGGTAGGATTCGAACCTACGCATGACGGGATCAAAACCCGCTGCCTTACCGCTTGGCTACGCCCCAGTTTCTAATCTGTACAAGGTGGACCTTTGGCTTGAAGTGGTAGCAAGGGGGAGACTTGAACTCCCGACCTCAGCATTATGAGTGCTGCGCTCTAACCGGCTGAGCTACCTTGCCATTTTCCCTGTTCTTGCCCGGGCCTGACCGAGGGCGCGCATTATCGTTCTCCCGGTTGGGCGTGTCAACACTTTTTTGTATTCTTTTCAGTTAGTTAGGAGGTTTTCTTTTGCGTCCGGCGCAGGGCCCGGACGACGCCTGGGGCCAGTGATGGCGGCGAGGGCGGAGCCCGCCACCACGGCGCCGGCGCCGGTCCAGCTGATCCAGTTGAGGGGCTCTACAGCAATGTAGTCCGGCCAGGTGGCACTGATCAATGTGCTCAATAGCAGGGTAATGACCGGCACCAGTGACAGGGTGGCGCTGACGCTGGATGCCTCCCAATGGACCAGGGCCTTGCTGAAGGCGCCGTAGGCGATCAGGGTGTTGGCGGTGAGGAAAGCCAGCAGCGCCCACTCGAGCCCGCCGAGGTGTGTGACCGCCAGCGGGTCGGCCATGGGCAGGAAGCAGAGGGTACCGGCGATGTAAATCAATACCAGGAGGTCCTGTGGTGTGGCCCTGCAAAGAATCTTTTTCTGGAAGAAGCCGTATACAGCCCAGGCCACAGCTGCCACCAGGATGTACCCCAGGCCCAGAAGATAGTCTTTGGCGCCGTCGGTCAGGTTGCCCAGGCGCTGGTTGAAAAAGAGCAGCAGGCCGGTCACCACCATGGCCACGCCGCACCACTGGCGCAGCGAGAAGCGCTCCCCAAGCCAGAGTACGCTGGAAATCAACAACAGCAATGGCGCCAGTTGAATCACAATTTGCGCAGCGCCAGGGGTGATGTAATCGAGGCCACTGGCATAGGTGAGGTAATTGACCAACAGTCCCACAACGGCCAGCAGGGTAAAAGGCAGCAGGCCGCGGCCAAATAGTGCCCCGAGCTTCAACTGTCGCGATTGACCATAGTAGATGCCCGCCAACAGAGCGGCGCCGGCAAAGCGGTACCAGGTGGCCGTTTCCGGACTGATATGCTCCAGCAGGCCTTTGAGGGCGATAGGCAGGGCGGCCCACATAAAAACGGTTACCAGGGCCAGGGGCAGACCGATTTTCCAGTTTGATTGCGCCATGGGTTCCAGGTCGGTGGAAAGCCGCCCCGGCGACAGGGCGGCGAAAAAAGAAAAGGGTCAGACGTTAAAGCGGAAGTGGATGACGTCTCCGTCCGCAACAATGTAATCCTTGCCCTCAAGGCGCCACTTTCCGGCTTCCCTGGCGCCGGCCTCCCCGTCACAGCTGACAAAGTCGCTGTAGCCAACCACTTCCGCGCGGATAAACCCTTTCTCGAAATCAGAGTGGATCTTGCCGGCAGCATTGGGCGCCGTGGCACCGAGGGGGATGGTCCAGGCGCGCACCTCTTTGACACCGGCGGTGAAGTAGGTATGCAGGCCCAGCAACTGATAGCCAGCGCGAATCACCCGGTTGAGGCCGGGTTCCTCCATACCCAGTTCGTGTAGAAACTCCTGTTTCTCGTCGTCGTCCAGCTCGGCGACTTCCGCTTCCAGCTTGTTGCAAATGGGTACCAGCACGGCATTCTCTTCCGCGGCAATGGCGGCGACCGCATCCAGGTGCGGATTCTGCTCAAAGCCCTCTTCGTGTACGTTGGCGATATACATGGTGGGCTTCACGGTGAGCAGGCTCAATTCGCGCAGCTTGGCCAACTCCTCTTTTGCCAGGCCGACGAGGGAGCGCAGTGGCCTGGCTTCGTTCAGGTGCGGCTGGATCTTTTCCAGCAGCGCTTTCATTCTGATCGCGTGCTTGTCCTGCCCCTTGGCGGCGCGTGTATAGCGCTGCAGGGCCTTTTCCACGGTATCCAGGTCGGCCAGGGCCAACTCGGTATTGATCACCTCGATATCGGACAGGGGATGTATCTGGTTGGCTACGTGGATCACGTTGTCGTCCTCGAAACAGCGTACAACGTGGGCGATGGCATCGGTTTCGCGGATATTGGCGAGGAATTTATTGCCCAGGCCTTCACCCTTGGAGGCACCCGCGACCAAACCGGCGATGTCGGTAAATTCCATTGTGGTTGGAATCACCTTCTGCGGTTTGACAATCTGCGCCAGCTTGTCGAGGCGGCTGTCCGGAACCGGCACAACGCCGGCGTTGGGTTCGATGGTGCAAAAGGGGAAGTTCTCAGCGTCGATGCCCGCCTTGGTCAAAGCATTGAACAGGGTGGATTTGCCCACATTGGGCAGGCCGACAATACCGCAAGTAAAACCCATAGTGCTATTTTCCCGTTTGCCTGGGGCGTGTCTGCACGCCCTGCTGGTCTGCGTTGGAGAGTCCGGTCGTGACAGTGCTGGCGGGAGCCTGGATGAGCGGGATGTATGGCCATCAAACAACCGGGCCAGCCGGCGCAATACCGGCGATTTGGCGCAGCACACTATCAAGTTTTTGGGACAAAAAGCAAGCCGGTCAACAGGGCCTAACTGCCGGCCGGAGTCGCCGTATGCAGCGCCTTCATGGCCGCGCCCCAGTCGCCACTGACGGCAGTGGGCAGTACCCTGATTGCGCGATCAATGGCCTCGGCCAGTATTTCCTGTTCCGCTCTGGGGGCTCGCTGCAGGACGAACCGGACCACTTCGCCGCCGCGGCCGGGATGGCCGATGCCGAGCCGCAGGCGCATAAAATTTCGATTATTGCCCAGTGCGGCAATGATATCCCTCAGACCGTTGTGTCCACCGTGGCCGCCGCCGGACTTCAGGCGTGCGGTACCGGGGGGAAGGTCCAGTTCATCGTGTGCGACCAGGATGGCCTCCGGGGGAATTTTGAAAAAGTGCACCAGAGGGGCTACCGCCCGGCCACTGCGATTCATATACGTGGTGGGGATCAACAGGCGAACATCCCGGCTGCCGATGCGCAGGCGGCCCGTGAGGGCGTGATATTTGCTGTCCGGGTTGAGCTGGACGCCGTGGTGGCGGGCCAGCTCGACAACAAAATCGGCACCGGCGTTATGCCGTGTCCGGTCGTATTCCGGGCCGGGGTTCCCCAGGCCGACAATCAACTGGATCGGGGTGTCCGGTGCCGCTGTCAAAACGCTTACTCTTCGCTTTCGCCAGTCTCGCCGTTTTCGGCTTCGGTCTCAGCTTCAACGACGCCGCGTGGCTTGTGAATAGAGGCGACAACCAGATTGTGATCTTCGCCGTGGCTCAGATCAACCGATTCAACCGCCGCCGGCAGTTTCAGGTCGGAAATGTGCAATACGTCGCCCATTTCCAGGTTCGCCAGGTCCACTTCGATAAACTCGGGCAGCTTGGCGGCGGGAGCTTGTACTTCCAGTTCGGTCAGCGTGTGGGAGACGATACCGCCGGCTTTCACCCCTTTGCAGGTGTCTTCGTTGAGGAAGTGCAGGGGCACTTTCACGTGTACCTTGGTGTTGGCGGAAACGCGCTGGAAGTCAACGTGGAGAAGCAACTGCCTGGCTGGGTGGCGCTGCAGATCGCGCAGGATCACTTTCTCTGTTTTACCGTCGATGTCCAGGGTGAGCATGGAAGAGAAGAAGGCTTCGTTTTCCAGGGCCTTGAACAGGTCTTTGTGCAGCAGGGACACGGATTGCGGCTTGGCCTTGCCGCCGTAAATGATGCCGGGTACACGGCCCTCCAGGCGACGCAGGCGGCGGCTCGCACCTTTCCCTTCATCGCTGCGGGCAATGGCGTTCAGTTTGATATCAGACATGGGTTAAACCTCGGATTGTCTGTCCAGGGCGACCTGCGACCGGACCGCGCTGGTGTGGTTGAAATTGGGCTTGTGCCCAACAAGAAGGAATCGCCTGGCTTTGCCGGGCGGGCGCGTATTCTACGGCAATCGGCGCCGAAGGCAAAGTGCGGGCCGGCACGGCTCGGCCGGCAGTCGCTGGGGCCGGACGCCTAGCGAAACATTGCGGAGAGGGACTCCTCGTTGCTGATGCGGCGCATGGATTCGGCCAGCATCGCAGACAGGGTCAGCTGGCGTATCTTTGGGGCTTTTTCCATCTTGTCGCCCAGCGGGATGGAGTCGGTCACGACAAGCTCGTCGAGTACCGAATTGTTCAGGTTGTCGATGGCGTTACCCGATAGCACCGGGTGGGTGCAATAGGCGACAACTTTCTGGGCACCGTGCTCTTTGAGGGCACTGGCGGCATTGCACAGGGTGCCGGCGGTGTCCACCATATCATCCACCAGCAGGCACGTACGGCCGCTGACTTCGCCGATGATATTCATCACTTCCGCCACGTTATCGGCGGGACGGCGCTTATCGATAATGGCCAGGTCACAATCGAGGCTCTTGGCCACAGCGCGGGCGCGCACTACGCCGCCGATGTCCGGGGAAACGACCACCAGATTCTCGTATTTCCGGCGCTCGATATCGTCTAGCAGCACAGAGGAGCCATAGACATTGTCCACGGGTACGTCGAAGAAACCCTGGATCTGCTCGGCGTGCAGGTCTACGGTCAATACGCGGTCAATGCCCACGCTGACCATCATATCGGCAACCACTTTGGCGGAGATGGGTACACGCTGGGATCTGACGCGGCGATCCTGGCGGGCGTAGCCGAAGTAGGGCACTACGGCGGTAACGCGGCCGGCGGACGCGCGGCGCAGGGCGTCCACCAGCAGGATCAGTTCCATCAGGTTACGGTTTGTGGGCTGGCAGGTGGACTGCACCACAAAAACGTCACGGCCGCGCACGTTATCGGTAATTTCGACGGCAATTTCCCCGTCGGAGAAGCGTTTGACCACGGCTTCCCCAAGGGGGATTGCCATATGGTCGACGACTTTCTGTGCCAGCTCCGGATTTGCATTGCCGGTAAAGACCATTAAGTCAGCCACTGCGAGTTCCTTTAGTTTGTCTTGAAGTGTAGGTGTGTGCACAATTTTGCCAGCAGTTGGGGTAGGGCATTTCCCGTTCTTGCCTATTGCGGGAGAGGCGGGGCGGGATAGGGGTATTCTGTTGGCCGCTCCCCGTCATCCGGATAGTTGCGCCGACTTTCACGGAGTCCCCCGGTCGTCGACAGGGATTTGCGCGCAAGTTCGCCTTCGCCATTGTGGAATGGGGGGCGGGCTGTGTTCAGCCCTGCACGGGTAACCTGGGCCGGCTGGATCGATGTCGACTGAAACATGGGGAACCGGTTTTCAATAGCGCCACTGCCAATAAACAGAAAGTGGCTGGGGCGGTAGGATTCGAACCTACGCATGACGGGATCAAAACCCGCTGCCTTACCGCTTGGCTACGCCCCAGTGTCTGTCCTCATTCGCTTGAGGTTAATTTCGCGAGCACCTGGTGAACGGGAGAAACTGGTACGCCAGATGCTATAAACCCCCGCCATTTGCCCGGAAGCTGTGCAAACACCGTATTGGCAGCGCATGCGGTATGGAAAGCTGCGAATACACAGCCGCCGGTACCGGTGAGTTGTGCCGGTGCGAATTGCTCCAGCCACACTCTGGCATCGCGGACCTCAGGGTAGAGATGCTCTACCAGTGTCTGGCAGTCGTTACCGGGAAAAACTTGCCGCTTTTCTCCGCTCAGCGCTTTCTCCGAGCGCAGCTTCTCGCGAAGGGCCGCTAATGTAATTGGGGGGGAATCCCTTGTCAAACGCGGGTCGCAAAAAATGGTTGCAGTGCGTACTTGGCAACCCGGTGACACCACCAGATAGTGGCGTTTTAGCGTTGCGACCGGGGTTAATTTCTCCCCGATGCCCTCGGCCCAGGCGGTGCGCCCGCGCACAAATACCGGAATATCTGCACCCAGCTGGTGGCCCAGTTCGGCCAGCGCGTCGATGGACAGGCCGCACTGCCACAGGTGGTTGAGACCCAGCAGTGTGGTGGCGGCATCGCTGCTGCCGCCACCGATACCGCCGCCGTGGGGCAGATGTTTGATCAGTCGAATATATGCGCCCGGTACCTTGCGATTGTGGTTCAGGGATTGTTCCCGCAGCAGCCGGGCTGCGCGGTATACGAGGTTGTCTTCCAGCGGGATTTTCAGTGCACCGGCATCCACGCGGATTTTACCAGTTTCACACAGTGAGAATGTCAGTGTGTCCCCATAATCGAGCAATTGAAAGAGTGTCTGCAGCTCGTGGTAGCCGTCCGCACGGCGGCCGAGTATACGCAGGAACAGGTTGAGTTTTGCGGGCGCGGGTAACTGCAGCATGAGGGAGGGTTGGGCCGGTTAAATCTGATCGACTCATTTTACCTTCTTGCGGGCCTTTCAGCATTCAAAACTCCCACGCCTTGATCACCAGAGTGACCTGCACAGGCCCGGCGCTGGCGTTGGTCCGTGCCTTGATGCGGGTGGGCAGACGGTAGGGACCATTTTGGCGGTAGTCGCTGAACCGGAGCAACCAGCCGGATTGCTGCAGGCTCAGCAGCTGCCCCTGTGCATTGTGTCTCTCAGCGCCTTTGGCTCCGGGGGCCGGCAGTCCACGCACCCAGTAAAACATCTCGGCAGCGGGCAGAGGCCAGCCCAGGGTTTGTGTGGTGAGTTGAGAGGCGCTGCGCGCCACAACCGGGGGTTCATCGCCTCGCACCAGGCTGACGCCGCCGGCGGAGCCGGTAATGACCGTTGTGCCGGCGCCGAGAGGACCACTGAGGTGAAGCCGGTAATTCTGCACACCGTTTTGTGCCCAGGTCAGGTTGGCGCTGCCGTTATCCTTTGGAGAGCGCACACCCAGCTTTCCCCTGATAGTCCACTGCTCCAACTGTGCTACCGTTTTTGCTGTGGTTGTTTCCCGCGGCACATCCGGTGTGCGCTGTTCCCTGGTTTTCTGGCTGGCACAGGCAGAGAACAGGAGGGTGAGAGCTGCGACCAGCAGAAAAAAATAGTTGCGGGCGGAGGGGAATTCAATGATCGGATACATGCTGTTGTAGTGACTCTTTGATTTGCAGACGTTTCATTGCGGCCGGAATCATTTCACTGTGGGGGTGGGTTGCAAGCCCGTCTTTCCAGACCTTGAGGGCACCGATGCGATCTCCCTGTACCCAGAGCACCTCGCCCAGGTGGGCAGCGATTTCATGATCGGGCAACTTCTCCAATGCCCTGCGCAAGTAGGTTTCTGCCGCGCTGTAATTACCCAGACGGTACTGCACCCAGCCCATGCTGTCGAGGATGGCGGGATCTTCCGGTTTCAACGCCAGGGCCTTGTTGATCAGCTGAAGTGCTTCCCCGCGGCGCGACGGATCGTCGATCAACTTGTAGCCCAGTGCGTTCAGTACGGTGGCGTTTTGTGGGTCGCGTTTGAGTAAACTGCGCAGATCGCGCTCAAAGGCCGCGGCATTGCCGAGTTGATCGTTGAGTAAGGCGCGGGCATAGATCAGGCGATGACTGACACTGTTGGCTGCGAGGGCCTGTTCGACCCGCTCCAGTGCCAGTTGCGGCTCGCCGTTCTTGCGCAGCAGTTCAACCTCCATGAGGTAGAAGTGTTCCTCCTGCACAGGGTGTTGTTGGCGAAGCTCGGCAAACCACTGCCGGTTGTCCTTGTGCTGGCCAGTGGCGGCGAGCAATCGGGTACCGCGGGTGATGGCTTTCAGGTAATCGTTGCCCGGTTGGACCTGGCGAAAATGTTCGACAGCGGTGGTAACCTCCTGCTGCTTCTCGGCTAGGCCTCCCAGATAAAAATGTGCTGAAGATTCGTGTTGTCCCAGTTCCAGCAATTTTGTAAACAGTGGCTTGGCCGCGTCTATCTGGTTGGTCTCATATTCAATCAGGGCGAGGGACAGGATCAGATTGCCATCTTCGGGGCGCTGTTTGACCAGTTCGGCAAATTGCTGGCGTGCCAGGGCCAGGTCCTCGCGGATCAGCAGGCGCGCATATTGCAGGCGCAGACGGCTCTCATCGGGGTGGATGTTGACCAGATTTTCCAGGAGTTCGATCGCGTCGCGACGCTTGCCGAGGTCAACCAGCAGTTGGCTTTCCAGCAGCGGCGCATCGAGCTGGTCGGGGTGCTGTTGCTGGACCTGGTGCACTAGGGTGAGGGCGCGACCGTACTGCTTGCCGGCACGCAACGCCATGGCATAGGCCAGAATCACCTCGTCGTTGTTGGGGTATTCCTGAGCCAGATGGGCAAGATTTGCCAGGGTTTGTGCATCGAGTTGCTGATGTGCGATGGCAGTGGAAGCGAGGGACTGCAAGGGCGGCTTGCCGCCCAGCGCCAGGGCCTTTTCTGCATGGGCCAGGGCGGCCGGCAAATTCCCGGCCAGAGTCAGTTCCGCAGTTACCGCCAGGTGAGCTTCAGTATTTTCCGGCTCCAGTTCGACCCACAACTGGGCGGAACGCAGGGCGGCCTGGCGGGCATTGAGGAAGCGGGCGATGTGCGTAGCGCGGGCGGCTACGCCGGCATCCTGAGTGACCTTCGCCTGGCGGTAGTAGTTGGCGAGAGCGACATCGTAGTGCTTGCGGATACCGGCAACTTCCGCCACCAGCAATGTGTAGAAGGTATCAATTGGAAAGGCCCGTGTGTCGGCCGGCCGGGATGAGACGGCTGTTTTTGTCTTTTGGTCCTGCACAGCCTGGCTGGGGGGTTCCCCGGTACCCCCCGGTGATGGTATCTGGGTACAGGACCCTACCATGAATAGAGAGCAGAGGCCAAGGTACAGGGGGAGACTGGCGGCCCCGGGCTTTGGGAATAACAGGCAGGGTGGGAGCATAGATCGTGTCCATACGTTGCTGGGCGCGGGAGCGGGGTACGAGTGGCGTGTTTTAACCGATTAACGCCATATAATTCTAGTCGTGAATCGTTCTGCGAACGGCAGGCTCCTGGCCTCCTGGCCAAATCAGCGCGCAATTTAACCGTCAGCCGGTCTTGCAAGAGAGATGGCGGCCCCTGAAAATGCGCCCCCAATGTGAATTTCGCACTTCGAGATTGAGCACCGACGAAACGCTATGCCATTTGTTATCCTGGGTATCAACCACGACAGCGCGCCCATAGAGGTGCGCGAGCGGGTGGCTTTCGCGCCCGAGGCGGTGGCCGGTGCCCTGGCAGATGCGCGCACATTGCTCGACTGCCGGGAGCTGGCTATTCTCTCCACCTGCAACCGCACCGAGATCTATGGGGCCATCGACGCAGAGCCACTGCTCCGGTGGCTTGCAGAGTACCAGCGTATACCGCTGGAACAGTTGAAAAGCTGCAGTTACCACTATAACGGAGAGGCGGCAGTGCGGCATATGATGCGCGTCGCCTGCGGCCTTGACTCCCTGGTCCTGGGTGAGCCGCAGATTCTCGGGCAGGTCAAGTCTGCCTATGCGGTGGCACGGGAATCCGGCAGTGTCGGCGGCGAACTGCACCGGGTATTCCAGAGGGTGTTTACCGTCGCGAAAAAAGTGCGCACTGAGACAGCTATCGGTGAAAACCCGGTGTCTGTAGCCTATGCCGCGGTATCCCTGGCCTCGCGTATTTTTACTGATCTGAAGAGGCAGACGGTACTGTTGATCGGCGCCGGTGAGACGGTCGAACTACTGGCACGATACCTGTTGGATCAGGGCATCAGGCAGTTGATTGTGGCCAACCGGACCCTGAGTCGCGCCCAGGTGCTGGCGGAGAATTTTGGCGCGGAGGCAATTTTGCTTGCCGATATTCCCGAACATCTGGACCGCGCAGATATTGTCATCAGTTCCACCGCCAGCCAGCTGCCCATTCTGGGAAAGGGCGCGGTGGAATCCGCGTTGCGCAGACGTCGCCACAGCCCGATGTTTATGGTGGACATCGCCGTACCGCGGGATATAGAACCCCAGGTGGGAGAGCTCGATGATGTCTACCTGTACACGGTGGACGATCTGCGCGGTGTGATTGATGAAGGCATGCGCTCCCGCGAGAAAGCCGCCGAGGCTGCAGGGGCGATAGTGGACACCGCCGCGGCAGAATTTACCAAAGAGTGCCGGGCACTCGGGGCAGTGGATACCATTCGCAGCTACCGTCAGCGCGTCCAGGAAATCAGTGGTGTGGAACTGGAGCGGGTGCTGTTGCAACTGGACAAGGGCGGGGACCCACGACGCCTGATGGAACAACTGGTCCGGACACTGACGAATAAACTGATCCACGCGCCCACGGTCAGCTTAAAGAAAGCCACTGCCGATGGCGATCTGGAGCGCCTGCGCATTGTGCGTGAGGTGGTGGGGTTGGACGACCTCGCCGAGATCCCATTAGAGAAAAAGCACAAATGAAAGAGTCGCTACTGAACAAACTGGATCACCTGCAGGAGCGCCACGAGGAGATATCTGCGCTGCTCGGTGATGCCGGTGTAATCGCCGACCAGGAACAGTTCCGCGACCTGTCGCGAGAGTATGCCGAACTGGAAGAAGTGGTGAAATGCTATGGCCGTTACCGGCAGCTGCAAGAGGACATGGCGGCGGCGCGGGAGATGCTCAGCGAGCGCGATTCTGAATTGCGTGAGATGGCGCAGGAGGAATTGAGCAAGGCGCAGTGCCAAGTGGCGCCTCTGGAGCGCGAACTGCAGGCCCTGCTGCTGCCCCGCGACCCCAATGACCGCAAAAATGTCTTCCTGGAGATCCGCGCTGGCACCGGTGGTGATGAGGCGGCGATTTTTTCCGGCGATCTGTTTCGCATGTATTCCCGCTACGCGGAAAAGCAGGGCTGGCGCCTTGAAATTATCAGTGAAAATCCCGGTGAACACGGCGGTTACAAGGAAATCATTACCCGCGTGGCAGGCGAGAATGTCTACGCGAAGCTCAAATTCGAGTCCGGTGCTCACCGCGTCCAGCGGGTTCCGGAAACCGAGTCCCAGGGGCGTATCCACACCTCCGCCTGTACCGTGGCAGTCATGCCGGAGCCGGATGAGCGCGATGCCATTGAGGTTAACCGGGCCGATTTGCGCGTGGATACCTATCGCGCCTCCGGCGCCGGTGGCCAGCATGTGAACAAAACGGATTCCGCCGTGCGCCTGACCCATATTCCTACGGGTATCGTGGTGGAGTGCCAGGACGAACGCTCCCAGCACAAGAACCGCGCCAAGGCAATGGCACTGCTGCAGGCCAAACTGTCCAGCGAACAGGAGGCGGCTGCGGCGCAGGAAATTTCTGATGCACGCAAAAGCCTGGTGGGCAGCGGTGACCGTTCCGAGCGTATCCGCACCTACAATTTTCCCCAGGGGCGGGTGACTGATCACCGTATCGGCCTGACCCTGTACAAACTGGATGAAGTGATGCAGGGTGCGCTGGAGACTGTGATCGAGCCGTTGCGCACCGAGCACCAGGCGGACCAGCTCGCGGCTATGGGCCAGTAATGCTGATGTTTCTAAGCCGCTATAGATAGCTGTTTACGTATGGCCAGTGTCAAGGACAATATTGCTCGCTGGGTGGAATTAACCCACAGCGAGTCGGCGCGATTGGATACAGAGGTTCTGCTCGGCCATATCCTTGCGCGCGGGCGCGTCTGGCTCTACACCTGGCCGGAATATCAATTGACGCCGGCCCAACAGTGCGCATTTGATGGACTACTGGCGCGGCGCCGAGATGGGGAGCCGGTGGCACACCTGACCGGAGAGCGGGAATTCTGGTCCCTCAGATTAAAAGTCGATGCCTCCACCCTGATTCCCCGCCCGGACACCGAGCTGCTGGTGGAAACGGCCCTGTCGCTCTGTCCGCAGCAACAGCTGTGTGCGCTGGACCTGGGCACCGGCACTGGGGCCATAGCACTGGCGCTGGCTGCGGAGAGACCGGGTTGGTGGATTATTGCTGTGGAGAAATCGGAAAGAGCGCTGGTGCTGGCCGAGGAAAACCGCCGTAACCTCGGCTTTCACAATGTGGAGATACAACAGAGTGACTGGTTTGCCCAACTGCAGCCGCAGCGTTTCGCGCTGATTATCAGCAACCCCCCCTATATCGACAGGGCCGATCCACACCTGCAACATGGCGATGTGCGCTTCGAACCGCACTCCGCACTGGTGGCGGGACGCCGGGGCCTCGCGGATATCGAGCATATCGCCACGCGCGCTGTCGATTACCTGGAAGTGGGGGGCTGGTTACTGGTGGAGCACGGCTGGCAGCAGGCGGCGCGGGTGCGGAGGATTTTTAGCGCGGCTGGTTTTGTTGATGTACAAAGCCGCAGGGATTTTTGCCGCCGGGAAAGAATCACGTTGGGGCGAACACAGCCACAGTTGTCCGCCGGAACATAGAGCATCCCGGCGCTGAGAAAAGGGGGGTCTGTGCACGATCACGTCCACCATCGCAACGGCAATGGCGCCTTGCGCCCGCTGCTGATTGCTTTCCTGCTCACACTGGGTTTCTCCTTTGTGGAATTGGTGGGAGGCTGGCTGTCCGGTTCCCTTGCACTGCTCAGTGATGCCGGACATATGCTCACGGATGCTTTTGCTCTGGCGCTCGGGGCTGTCGCTGCGGCGCTGGCAAAAAAACCGGCGGATCGCGATCTGTCTTTTGGCTGGGGTCGGGCGGAGGTGTTGGCGGCGGTGATCAACGGTGTGATTATGCTGCTGATCGTCGCTGGTATTTCCTTTGCCGCGATTGACCGGCTGCGCAACCCACAGCCGGTGCAGGGCACTACAGTGATGCTGATTGCTGCTATCGGGCTGCTGGTTAATATCCTGGCAGCCTGGACACTCTACCGGGGTGAGCGCACACTCAATATCCGCGGGGCTCTGCTGCATGTCATGGGGGATTTGCTGGGCTCGATGGCTGCTCTGGTCTCCGGTGCGGTGATCTACCTGAGCGGCTGGTTACCCATTGATCCGTTATTGTCCCTGTTGATCTGCCTGCTAATCCTGATTTCCTGTGTGCGCTTGCTGCGCGATGCGGTCGATGTATTGATGGAGCGGGTACCGCGGGAGCTGAGTCTGCCGGTGGTGGGTGAGACTCTAGCGCAGGTCAGCGGAGTGCGCTCCGTGCACGATCTGCATATCTGGCGGTTGGATTCCAGTACCGTTTCGCTTTCAGCACATATTGTGGTGGACGACCTGTCGGCCTGGTCGGCGGTGCTGGAGCGCCTGCGGGAAACTCTGATCAAGCGCTTTGGTATCGAGCATATTACCCTGCAACCGGAACCGATTGATCAGGTCGGGCCCGTGATTATCGACAGGGTCAGGACACCCTGATACCGGGTTCAATCTTCATCGTTGAGGGGTTCCGGGACCGTGTCAGTGGGGAATGTGTGTGCCGGTTTGACTACCCCGGCCTGCTCGGCTGCGGGGACCTCCGCAACCACTTCCTGAGGTTTGCTGATCTGTTCTCCCGGCGCCTGGATACCGATATGGTAGGCGGCGAAACCGGGCTGTACCACCTGGTTCAACGCCATACCGAGAATACGCCCGCTGTGTTCTGAGCGAATTTCGGTGCGCACATTGGTAATGGGGTTGGTGACCGTGCCGAGTAGGTCTCCCCGGCCTATAAACTCGCCGAGCTGCACTGCACTGAAGATGATGCCGCCGGTGGTGGCGCGCTGCCAGGTGGAATTGTAATACACCGGCTCCGGGTCACCCCACAGGCGAAATTTGCGTACCATACCCAGTTGGTTCAGGAGGGTGCGGATTCCTTTCACACTGTGGCTGACGGATGGTTCGTCGAGCACCATGGGTGCCCCCGCCTCCAGCGTAACGGTAGGAATGCCCACCTCGACAGCGGCGCGGCGCAGTGTGCCTTTGGCACCGGTACTGTGCAGCACCACGGTGGCACCGAAGCCCTTGGTCATTTTCACGACTTTCGGATTGCTCAGGTCACCGCGCAGCTGGGGCAGATTGGTTCGGTAAAAAGAGCCTGTATGCAGGTCGACCACGGCATTGCAATGGCTGATCACTTCGTGAAAAAACGAATGGGCGATGCGTGAGGCAGAAGAGCCATGGGGGTCGCCAGGGAAGTGCCTGTTGAGATCGCGACGATCTGTGAGATAGCGGGAAGCACGGTGAAAGCCCTGCAGGTTCACGATGGGCACCCCGATAACGGCGCCGCTCAAGTGTTCGGCATTCAGGTGGTACAGCACCCGCCGTACGGTTTCTATACTGTTGAGTTCGTCGCCGTGCACTGCGGCGGTAAGGCACAGAACCGGTCCCGGTTTGGCCCCGTTCACCACCAGTACCGGGGTGGGGCTGTAGACGCCTTCAAAGTGTTGGCTGGGAGACCAGGCCAGGCGGGTAGCGGTTGCCGGAGGTACCTCGGTACCGAGCAGACGCAGGGGCTTGGCGGCCTCCCTGGGTCCTGGTGAGAGGGTTTCCGCTGTGGTGATTTCCTGCACAGGTTGCCCCTGCGCCTCTTGCTTGATGGTATGTGGGGGCTCCATGTTTGCGATGGGCTGGTCCAGCTGCAGGTTTTCCGCCTGGGGCAGGGGTGTCTGCGAACTGCTGTCCGGACCCGCATCAGGTGGGCGCGGCGTATCCCCGCTGGGCACTGGCGGTGCGGGCAGAGTGATGTCCGGCTGCAGGTTTTCCGCCTCGGGCACAATCGAATGTTGCGCCGGATCGGTCTCACCCAGTCCTTGAGTGGCGGTCACCAGCAGGGCAAGGCCCAGCAAGCACTGGATTCTGCTTGGGGAGAGGCGTGGGGTCATGGTTTCCTCCGGTCAGTCATTGGGTTTGTACGACGCTGACGGTAGTGTTTTTGCCCGACACAGGCGCACACTTGGAGCGCGGGCCCGATCAGGATGTTCCCCGCAGTTGAGAAGCCCTCCTGGCGATAGATGGCCTACGGGCCATGGTGATGGCCCTGCGGCTGGTGTGCCAAAAGCGCATTGCCAGCAGTATTGAGGCGGTGCCGAGGCCGATACAGACCCCGGTCCAGTAGCCATACACGCCCCACAAGTTCTCCCCCAGCCAGTAAGCGCTGGAGAGCCCCACCAGCCAGTAGGAGAAAAGCTGGATAAACATGGGCACGCGGGTGTCCTTGTATCCCCGCAGGGCGCCCCAGGTCATGGCCTGGGCGACATCAACCAATTGGAATGCCGCACAGAGCAACAGCAGATTGGTGGCAACGGCGACAATCTCTGCGCTGCTGGTGTAGACCTGTACGAAAACACTGCGCAGGCTGATCAGCAGGATCCCGGTGCCCAGCGCGTAAAGTACTCCAGTACCAATCCCCACCTTGCCCGCAAACAGGGCCCGTTTGGGCCGCCCCTGACCCAGTAACTGGGCAGTGCGGATACTCAGGGCCTGAGCGAGCGCCAGAGCTATCAGATAGAAGATTGAGCCCACGTTCATACCGATCTGGTGGGCGGAGACGATCGCCGCACCGTATGGTGCCAGCAAAACGGTCAGGCTCGCAAAGAAAGTGACCTCACTGGCGGCACCGACACACACCGGCAATCCCACTGCCAGCAGGTGCAGGAGGGTGGGCCAATGGGGCTTGGAGGGTGTCAATTTGAGTTTAAGCGCACGGTATGCGGGGTCGCTGCAGGCGTGCCAGAACAGCGCCAGGGCAATCAGGCAGCTGAGCGCGGCAGTGGCCCAGCCACAGCCGGCACCACCCATGGCGGGTATCGGACCGGCGCCAAACACAAAGAGCATATCTAGCGGAATGTTGAGTACCGCTGCGGCGAGGTAGATGCGCATAACCGGGCGCACCTGTCCCATGCCCTCGCAGTAACCGCGCAGGGCCGTGCCCAGGGCGAAGGGCAAGGTGCCGACGGTCAGGGCCAGGATATAGCTTTGTAGCACCTGTCGTACAGGGGCTTCCGTGTCTATCCACTGACTCCAGACCGGTACCGCCAACAGGGCCAGAACCACCAGGAGGCCGCCGACGAATGCGATCCACAGCCCCTGGTGCAGCTGCCGTGCGCAGCCTTTCTCATCCCTCGCACCGCGCAGATTAGCCACAAGCGGGGATACCGCTGCGAGCAAACCGATCAGGGTCACAGCGCATACCGCCCAGATACTGGCGCCGAGCGCCAGGCCTGCCAGGTCCACTTCCCCGGCGCGACCGGCCACGATGGTATCCACAACACCCATGCTCACAACGGCCAGGTTACTGACCGCCAGGGGCCCACCCAGCGTGGCCAGGTGTGACAGTTCAGTGGAAATGGCGTGTCGATAAAGCTTCAACAAAGAAAAAAACCAGATTTCAGCGCTGTATACCAGTCGAAGATCGAGGGCAATCAGCCAAAGAGTGTGGTATTGGTAAACCGGCTTTGCAAAAGGGCCGCCAGTAGATCGCCGTGGCCAACCAAAAGGCAATTGACCGCACGAGTCTCCCGTCACCAACTAAAGAGCCGGCTATTTTACGGCGAAACCCGGATTTGGCCCAGTGACTATTGGGATCGGTCCGGGCACGACCTGTGGAGCGAGGGTGCTGCAGCTGCAGAGTTTGTTCACAATGGCCAGTTTCTGATATCAAGATATCCATTCCTGCAGATGGCAGCAATGAAAGTAACCTTTGCGCTGACCTGCGCGTTTGGGGGTGAAGCCCCTGTGTAACAGATGTTGTGCCCGCTCGACTAAAGTGAACAAATAGACCGAAAGGGAGAGTGAAGATAATGAGTGGTGCGGTGAATAGCCTGGGGCGCTGGTATGCTTGCTTCTTGCATTTTGTGCGCAAGATCGACTGGTTGGGGCCACTGGCTTTGCGTATCTATTTGGCGCCGATTTTTATTATGGCCGGGCTTAACAAGATGGGCAGTATTGAAGAGGTTGCGGCATGGTTTGGCAACCCGGATTGGGGCCTGGGACTGCCCGCCCCGATGTTGATGGCCTGGCTGGCGGCGCTGGTGGAATTCTTTGGTGGTATTGCCATTTTGGTGGGCTTCAGCACCCGTCTGGTGGCGATTCCGCTGATGTTTGTGATGGCGATTGCGGCGGTGACGGCGCATTGGGAAAACGGCTGGTCAGCCCTGCCGGATAAGACCCTGACAGCGCCCTGGGAGTGGCGTGAGGATCTGATCGACGATGCGGCCCTGCGCAAGGAGCGGGTGGTTGCACTGTTGAAGGAACACGGCAACTACGAATGGCTGGTGGAAGCTGGCAATATCACCATCCTGAAAAACGGTATTGAATTTGTTGCGACCTATTTCATTATGTTGCTGGCATTGCTCTGCAGCGGAGCAGGCCGTTTTTTCAGTATCGATTACTGGCTGTGCCGGCGCTATTGCGGGCGGGACCCCAGCTAGAGATGGTATACTCGCCAGCTATTTGAATATTTGAGCGAGTATCTCCCTTGATAGGCAAGCTGTTTCGCCGTTCCACCTCTACTGAGGACAAAAATCCCCCCCGGGGCAAAGAGCGCTCCCGGCGCTCTAACGAGGGTCCGGGATCGCCTGGCAAGGCGCCCGAGCATAAATCCCGCCGGAGCGGGGAGCAACTTCGCCAAAGCGGTGGCAAGTCGTCCCACAGCAGGGGGCGTCAGCGCAGTCGCAGATCTCAATCTGAACGACTCGCCACCCCCTGGGCGCTGGATGCATTCCAGGTTCCGGAGCAGGCGGGCAAGGTTCGCTTCCACGATCTGAATCTGCCCCTGGAGCTGATGCATGGTATTTACGATCTGGGCTTCCAGTACTGTTCGCCTATTCAGGGGCAATCTCTGCCACACACCCTCAACGGGCATGACCTGGTGGGCAAGGCGCAGACCGGCACCGGCAAGACCGCGGCTTTCCTGATTACCGTTATCGACGACCTGCTGCGCCACCCCTTTGATGGAGAGCGTTATGCCGGTGAGGCCCGCGCTTTAATCATCGCCCCGACCCGTGAACTGGTGATGCAGATTGCCGATGATGCCAGGGCACTGTGCAAATATACCGGCTTGGAAATCCACACCCTGGTGGGAGGGATGGATTACGACAAGCAGCAGCGCAACCTGAATGAGCGTTTGGTGGATATCCTGGTCGCCACGCCCGGGCGACTGCTGGATTTTGTCGGCAACCGCGACTGCTATCTGGACCAGGTGGAGGTTCTGGTGATCGATGAGGCCGACCGCATGCTGGATATGGGCTTTATTCCCCAGGTGCGCCGTATCGTGCGCCAGACTCCGCGCAAAACCCACCGCCAGACTATGTTCTTTTCTGCGACCTTTACTCCCGAAGTTGATGCTTTGGTTGAACAGTGGACCGATGACCCGGTCTTGGTGGAAATCGAGCCGGAGCGGGTGGCCACTGACTCTGTAGAACAGCACGTGTACTTAGCCGCAAGCGAAGAAAAATATGCCCTTCTGTATAACATACTGCAAAGTGGCGATGTGGATAGCCTGATTGTATTCGCCAACCGCCGAGACCAGTGCCGCCGCCTGCACGAACACCTACTGGCCCACGGTATCTCTGCGGGCCTGCTCTCCGGCGAAGTGGCGCAGAACAAGCGCGTGCGCACCCTGAACGACTTCAAGTCCGGCAAGACCAAAGTGCTGGTGGCCACCGATGTTGCCGGCCGCGGTATCCATATCGACGGCATCAGCCACGTGGTGAATTTCACACTGCCAGAGGAACCGGAGGATTATGTGCACCGTATTGGCCGTACCGGCCGTGCCGGTAAAACGGGTACCTCTATCAGCTTCGCCTGTGAAGATGATGCTATGCGCCTTGAGCCGATAGAACAGTTACTGGGGCAAAAACTGAAATGCGAGGTCCCACCGGAAGCGCTGTTACAAAAGCCCCCTGTGGTTGAAGTCCGCCATGGCGGGGGTGACAGGGGCCATAGAGGCGGCCATGGCGGACGTCGCGGCGGCGGTCGAGGCCGTCCCCGGTAATCCGCCCTTTGACTGCACACAGGATAACCCGATCCAGCGACACTGCCGAATAATCCAAGCTTCCGGTCCAGGTAGTGTTGAAACTGTGGTGAAAGTATCAGTTTTCACTGTCCCGCTCTTCTTTTCCTTCACGCCGTTTATTTCTGTCCTAGAATCTTACAGTCACTCCCTGTGACTGAGGTAATCACACTATCGATATTCCCTAGGCTTGAGCGGCTCTCTTCGTATTGGAGCCTGCCTTGCATTCGGCTATTTTCCCTTGCAAGTGAAATGACTGGATTTTGGATGCGTACGCTCTATCTCCATATTGGCTTTCACAAAACAGGCTCCAGTTCCCTGCAACTGGCTTTAAAGCACTACGCCGAGCAATTAAAGACTACAGGATTTGAGTTTCTGTCCCTTGGTAAAAAGGGGAATTCCTCTGCTGCCGTTGAGGTTTTTAAGCGCAGTGGGCGCGTGTTTTTCAGGCTGAATCAGCACCTTGATATGCTGCTGGCAAGCAGTACCGGTGAGAGCACAATCGTTTCTGCCGAGCACCTGTGTTTCTTGCATATGCACAGGGATATAGAGCAGGTCTACGCAGTCTGCTCAAAATATTTTGACGATATCCGTGTCGTTATGTATCTGCGCAGGCAGGATTTGCAGGCCGTTTCCTTTAAAAAACAGTCTGCGCGCGGATGTGTTTCGAACATGAGTTCTTCGAGCAAGCTGTTTGGACACAGTGAAGGTGCTTTTCCCCGGTTAGATGAAAATATTAAAATTTATTATGATTATTTTGCCAAACTGCAACTGTGGGAAAGGGTTTTTGGTAGAACATCACTTACGATCAGGGAGTTCTCCAGTGAGACGCTTAGGGGTGGGGATATTGTCAGTGACTTCTCGATGTTCTTAGGGCGGGATCTGGTCATTCCCCCCTGCCGGGTGAATGAGGGTATAGGCCGTAAACAGTTCCTCTTGACCCACAAGCTGCTTGAATTGGGGGTGGCGGAATCTGAGATTAAAAAACTCAAGCCGGTAATGGTTAGTGACAAGACGGTGTTGAAACCTTCTCGCAGTGCTGCAGTGGATTTTTTTATGCAGTTTAAACAATCCAATCAACTGCTCAATGACCACTACCTGCAACATGGTTCTGGCCTGGCATTTAACGGCGATTTCAGCAGTTACCCTGAGCGGGGTAATGACCGCCTGTGCTTACAGGATCTGGCTGCCTGGGTTCCCGAACTGTTTGCTGCTGGGTTGCAGGCGCCGGAGGGGCTGCGGGACACACTGCTTATTGGCCGGATCAGGACACTGTTGATGGAGGGAGTAATAGATGTCGCACTGGCAGGGGAGCTTGAGGGCTTGGCACAGTGCCTGACCCCCACAGCACATATCGCCCAGGTGCGGGAGCCATGGTACCGGCTGATCAAGGGAAGAAAGCGCTCCGGGAGATAGATTTTACACGGATTTGACTCAGGTCCATGGCTGGAAACACAAGTGGAAAGCCTGTGTTGAGTGTTTGCAGTGCATCATTGGTGGGCCTGGAAAGCGGGTGGGGGAAGGGATAATCATCCTGCCGCTGTTTTTTCGCAGATAGATCTTTCCCGGCATCGTAGAGGGTCGAATTGCTATGCGACCAATGTCCTTGTGTAAATAGTGAGAGTTTGCTGGGCAATTTTTTCCCAGGTAAATTGTTCTCTTACGGTCTTGAGTCCACAACTTCCCATATCCCTGCTGAGTTCACGGTTGTGCAAAAGTCTCAGAATTGCATTTGTTAGGCCCTCTGATGACCCGGGCCTGGTTAATATCCCGGTGACGCCATCTTGAACAATGTAAGGTGTGCCGCCAACGTCAGACGCGATAAGCGGCAATCCCGAGGCCATGGCTTCGAGCCCGGCAATACTCATTCCCTCCATAAAAGAAGGGAGTGAAGAGGCGTCTGCCCCCCTATAGATATCGGACATTTCCCGGTGGCTGACATTTCCTAAAAAGTGAGCATGTCCGGACTTTATTTTATTTTTTAAGATGTCTCTGATCCCGGCGGATTCACTGCCCTCGCCGGCGATGACTAGATGCAAACGGGAATCGTCGATGGCGGCAACAGCCTGGGCAAGGAAGCGTACCCCTTTCACTGGTTCGAGCCGGCAGCCGATAGCGATTATGTAGGCACTCTCGGGAATAGCCAGTCTAGTTCTTAAAGACGATTCACCTGGATGGAAGACGGAGGTGTCAACACCATTGCCAGTGAAAAGGATAGGCTTTTGGTAGCCGGTTTCCTTGGTTTTTTCGATCAGGATCTCACTGACAGCCAGTGTCGCTGAGGCGACCTCCAGCTGCCTCAGCATTTTCCTGCGGGTTTTCTCCCCTCTCTGTGCCCTCTTGATAAATGAAGAGGTGTGGTTGGTAAATATTACCGGGATGGATAACCCCCTGCAGGCATTTAAGGGGCGCATTCCGTGTACGTGAATGATATCTATCTGGTGTGCGCGGACAGTCTGCTGAATACGCCTTCGGAGCAGCCAGTCATACAGTAAATGGCTGTTGGGTAATGTGAGACGCTCTACGCTCACTCCGTCAAAATGGTCACGAAGGGGTATGTTACCGTCTGGTTTTCGGGTCAGTACCTGGACGTGATGACCGATCTTGACCAGTGCTTTGGAAAGTTCGAGTACATGTGTCTGAACTCCACCGATAGAGGGTGGGAATGTATTGCTGATCATTAAAATATTCATGGCAGCGTACAACAATTTAGCTGGCCGAGGAGGTATTGGCTACAGCGGAGATGACTGAGCGCGGCGGAACGGGGGTTCTGCCACGGGTTTGTGTGGCACGCAGCGTCTAGCGGGCAGCATGTATTTCCACCAATCCCTAGTGGGGTTGTATGGCAGAATGCGTTTTTGTACCAGGGTCTCCCTCCTTGCGCAAGCGCTCAATCCACAGCGCGGTACCGCCCGCTACAGCGGCAGGCATCACGAAAATATTTAAAATCGGTACCATCTTGGCAAGCATGACGGTTCCGCCAAACGCGAGGCTGGTGAGTTTGCGGCGCCGCAGCACACTTTTTAATTCATAGAAGGGGCGCTGGTGATTGTCCAGTGGGTAATCCACATATTGTATCGCCATGCACCATGCGCCCCAAAGCGCGGTGAGTACTGCGGGAAGAATGATGGTCCAACTGGTGACGGTGGCGACCAGGAAAATAACCAGACCCCAGGCAATAAAATATCCCAGCTTGCGCAGTTCCCGCCCGAGTGTGCGCCAAACCATACTCAGCAGGGGTTCGGTCGGCGGCGCCTTGCCAGTCAGCAGTGCCTCCACTTTTTCCGCGAGCAGGCCGTTAAATGGAGCGGCGATGATATTTGTGATAATGCCAAACAGGTAGCCGTATACAAGCAGAAACAAGAACAGTACCAGCAGGGCAATGGTCCAGGCGAGCCAGCGAAACACACTGGCTGCCCAGGCGGCGCCCTTGGCCATGATTGCCTCCCACCAGGACATATTTTCGGTGTCAACCGGTGTGTGGGTGAGCAGGCTGCCAAGATAGTCGGTGAGACCGCCGAGTTGCGAGATCATAATGGCGCTGATGACAATAAACAAAACAAGGTTGATCAGCAGTGGCACCAGAATAAAGGGTCGCAGCTCACGGCGGGTGATAAGGTGAGCACCGCGCAGCAAGGCGTCGATACCGTGTACAGGGTTGGAAGTCATACTGTTACCTCTTGCCAGCTGTCAGGAGCGGGCGCCGGCGGCTTTCAGGATTTCGCTGTAGCCGCCACCCAGACGGTGCTCATTGATGCGGGCCAACAGGGTTTTGCCATCCGGGCCCGGACAGTCCAGGTCCAGCCCCTGGGCTTGAAAAAGCTGTACAAAAGTGGCGAAGTTCTCTACCCGCATACTCCGATAAGCTCGCTCTAGAAGATGGTAATCCCGGTTAATGCCTTCAGGTGCCTCGCCAACCAGGAAACCGGCGATGCGTTTCTCATCAAAGAGTTCCCCTAGGACCTTTTGCTTGTCTTTTTTAAGGTTCAAAATCCAATCCTTATTTCATGCAATATGATATGCGGTGGTTCTGGCCAGCCAACCAGCAGGGTTTCTGCTATCGGCGCTCAAAGTAGGTCATCGAGCTTTTCCTTGAGAATCTTGTTGAGCATTTGCGGATTGGCCTGCCCACTGGAAGCTTTCATGATCCGACCAACAAAATAGCCCATCATTTTTGGCCGTTTGGCTTCGTCCGCCTTGCGGTAGTTTTCCACCTGCGTGCTGTTGGTTGCGATCACCTCATCCACCATTTTCTCGAGCGCACGGCTGTCGGATACCTGTATGTAGCCATGTTTCTGGATAATCTCATCGGCCATGTCCGCGCTCTTTGTCATAGCTTCAAAGACTCGCTTTGCAATCTTGCTGGAAAGGGTATTGTCCTTGATACGCACAATGAGGCTGGCCAGTTGTTGTGGGGAAACCGGCGATTGGGAGATGGTGATCTCCTGGCGCTTCAGCAACGCGCTTATCTCTCCGGTAATCCAGTTGGCTGCCAGTTTGGGCGCATTGCAAGCCCTGTTGACGGTTTCGAAATAATCGGCAGTGGCGCGCTCCTGAGTGAGCAGGTTGGCATCGTAGGTGGAGAGTGAGTACTCGGACTGGAAGCGCGCGGCCTTGGCGTCAGGTAACTCGGGGAGCTGGACGCGGAGTTGTTCGATATAGTCGTTACTGAGTATAACCGGGAGTAAATCAGGGCAGGGGAAATAGCGGTAGTCATTGGCCACTTCCTTGCTGCGCAATGAGCGTGTTTCATCTTTGTCGACGTCGTAGAGGCGGGTTTCCTGCACGATATTGCCACCGTCCTCCAGAATGTCAATCTGGCGTTCAGCCTCCGCCCTGATGGCGCGTTCAACGAAACGGAAGGAGTTGATGTTTTTCAATTCCGTGCGCGTGCCCAACTCAGTTTCGCCTTTTGGCCGCACTGAGACGTTGGCGTCGCAACGCATGGAGCCCTGGGACATATCTCCGTCGGAAATGCCCAGATAGGTTACAACAGAGTGGATTTTTTTCAAAAAGGCAACCGCTTCGGTTGCACTGCGCATATCGGGTTCCGAGACGATTTCAATCAGTGGCGTGCCGGCGCGATTGAGATCGATACCAGTCATGCCGTGGAAGTCTTCGTGCAGAGATTTGCCGGCATCCTCCTCCAGATGGGCGTGGTGGAGACGCACGGTTTTGTTGCCGCCGTCTGCAAGATAGATTTCCACTTCACCGGCACCCACGATGGGCTGATTCAGCTGGGTGGTCTGGTAACCTTTGGGCAGATCCGGATAGAAATAGTTTTTGCGCTCAAAAACGGAGCGTTTGCCGATGCGTGCTTGCATGGCCAGGCCGAACATGACCGCGTAGCGGAAGGCCTCTTCATTGGGCACCGGCAGGGTACCCGGCATGGCCAGGTCGACGGCACAGGCCTGGGTATTGGGCTCTGAACCGAAGCGGGTGCTGGCACCGGAGAAGAGTTTCGACTTGGTGGATAGCTGGACGTGTACTTCCAGCCCGATCACAATTTCCCATTCCACGATGAAGACTCCTTTCCTTATACAGCGACAGCGCTGGCAGTGTGCCAGTTGGTGGCCTGCTGATAGCGGTGAGCGATATTGAGCATGCGAGCCTCATCCAGATAGTTGCCTATGATTTGCAGGCCTACAGGCAAATTGTCAACCAATCCGCAGGGGATGGACATACCTGGCAGCCCCGCCAGGTTGGTGGCGATGGTGTAGATATCTTCCAGATACATAGCCACGGGGTCGGCACTTTTGGCACCCAGTTTAAAAGCCGGGGCGGGCGTAGTGGGTCCCATAATCACATCTACTTGCTCGAAAGCGCTGGCAAAGTCCTGTTTGATCAGGCGGCGCACCTGTTGAGCCTTGTTGTAATAGGCATCGTAATAGCCCGCGGACAGCGCATAGGTGCCGACCAGAATGCGGCGTTGCACCTCCTCGCCGAAGCCCTCGCCGCGGGAGCGCTTGTACAGGTCGCGCAAATCCTCAGGAGTCTGGCAACGATATCCGTAGCGTACCCCGTCGAAACGGGACAGGTTGGCGGAGGCTTCTGCCGGCGCGATCACATAGTAAGCGGGAATCGCCAGCTTGCTGTGGGGCAGGCTGATGTCCAGCAATTGTGCCCCAAGCCGCTCGTACTCCCGGAGGGCTTCCTGTATACAGGCAGCGGTGCGGGGGTTTAGTCCCTCCCCAAAGTACTCGGTGGGAATGCCGATCTTGAGCCCGGTAAGGGCATTATTCAGACCTTTGCCAAAGTCGCTTTGTGGTCGATTCAGGCTGGTGGAATCCCTGGGGTCGTAACCGGCCATGGCGGAGAGGAGGTAGGCTGCATCCTCGGCGGTGCGCGCAATGGGTCCGGCCTGATCCAGGCTGGAGGCATAGGCTACAATACCCCAGCGTGAAACGCGTCCGTAGGTGGGCTTCAGGCCGGTGGTATTGGTCAGGGCGGCCGGCTGGCGGATAGAGCCGCCGGTGTCGGTTGCGGTAGAACCTGGTACCAGCAGAGCCGCCACAGCCGCGGCAGAACCCCCGGAGGAGCCGCCGGGGACACAGTTGGTGTTCCAGGGGTTTTTTACCGGGCCGTAGTAGCTGCTTTCACTGGAGGAGCCCATGGCGAACTCATCCATATTGGTTTTCCCCAGGGTGACCGCGCCTGCCGCATTCAACTTTTCGACAATGGTGGCATCGTAGGGGGGCACAAAATTATCCAGCATTTTAGAAGCGCAACTGGTGCGCACGCCGCTGGTGCAGATAATATCCTTGTGGGCGATGGGTATGCCACACAGCGCCGGTGCTTCCCCGCCGGCCAGGCGCTGGTCGGCGGCTTTGGCCTGGGCCAGGGCCCGCTCTTCGGTCACCGTGATAAAACTATTGAATCCACTGTCCAGCTGCTGAATGCGGTCGAGTAAATGGCGGGTAAGTTCGGTACTGGAAAACACCTTTCTCCGCAGTCCGAGGATGATCTCGGCGATAGTGAGCTGATGCATAGTATTCCTTTTAGACTCTAAACAAACCGGGGACTGGGAATTGTCGGGCGGAGTTTGTTGATAAAACCCATTCAATCGATCACTTTGGGAACCAGATAGAGACCCTCCTCTGTCTGCGGCGCCAGGGCGAGAAACTCTTTGCGCCTGTCGGATTCCGTCACGGCGTCAATGCGCAGCGTTTGTTTCTCTTCCAGCGGATGTGCCATGGGTGCGATGCCGTCGGTATTGACTGCCTGTAACTGATCCACCAGTTGCAGGACCTCGCCGAGACGGTGGCTGACCTCTTCCAGGGTTTCTTCGGATATGTCAATGCGGGCCAGTTCCGCCAGCTTCTCTACGGTTTGCGTATCCACAGCCATGGCAATGAAGCTCCTCCTGTTGGGTTGCGAATCGAAGACCGTTGCGCCGGACTTCGGGCAGGGTCGGTCAATTTAGCACAATGAGCCGTCATTCTCATCGACTGCGGTGCCCATGGCCGGTTGTCATCGATTGGCCCGGCTTCAGCCTTGCTCTGAGTCGGTGCGGTTGTTAGAGTTTGCCGAATCCCGCCGGGCGGTGGGAGATTCCGGTCAGTTGTGTAAATCCCGGCCTGAAATGCGGCTCGGAACTCAGATTTATTCAGGTAGACTAACTAAAATTTCCAGCCATAAAATTAGCCGCATTTGCCGTGCCCGGCCCGGGGGCTGACTAAGACTACAAGGTAATCGAATTCCATGTTTAAACGTTTGCGGGGCATGTTTTCCAGTGATCTCTCCATCGACCTGGGGACCGCCAATACGTTGATTTACGTTCGCGATCGCGGCGTTGTACTCGACGAGCCCTCCGTTGTCGCTATCCGTCATTACAATGGCCAGAAAATCGTTGAGGCCGTGGGTGTTGAAGCCAAGCGAATGCTGGGCCGTACTCCCGGTAATATCTCCGCAATCCGCCCCTTGAAGGATGGCGTCATCGCCGATTTTCAGGTTACGGAAAAAATGTTGCAGCATTTTATCAAGAAAGTGCATGAAAACAGTTGGATGCGCCCGAGCCCGCGGGTACTGGTGTGCGTGCCTTGCCAGTCTACTGAAGTGGAACGTCGCGCGATCCGTGAATCCGCCCTGGGTGCCGGTGCCCGGGAAGTGTCCCTGATTGAGGAGCCCATGGCAGCGGCGATCGGTGCCGGTTTGAATGTGGAAGAAGCCAGCGGTTCAATGGTGGTGGATATCGGCGGTGGCACCACTGAGATCGCGATTATCTCGCTCAATGGCGTCGTCTATTCAGATTCGGTCCGCATCGGTGGTGACCGTTTCGATGAGGCCATCGTGAATTATGTGCGCCGCAACTACGGCAGTGTAATCGGTGATGCCACTGCAGAGCGGATCAAAGAGGAGATCGGTTGTGCTTATGCGGGAAGTGAAGTGCGCGAAATCGATGTGCGCGGACGCAACCTGGCCGAGGGGGTGCCACGCAGCTTTACCCTGAATTCCGATGAAATTCTCGAAGCCCTGCAGGAGCCTCTCACCGGCATCGTGCAGGCGGTGAAAAGTGCGCTTGAGCAGTCTCCTCCGGAACTGGCCTCCGATATCGCTGAGCGGGGTATGGTACTGACCGGTGGCGGCGCCCTATTGCGGGATCTGGATCGCCTGTTAATGGAAGAGTCCGGTCTGCCGGTGATTGTTGCCGATGACCCGCTCACCTGTGTGGCCCGCGGCGGCGGCAAAGCGCTGGATATGCTGGATCGGAGCCGTCTGTATCTAATGTCGAACTGATGAATCTAATGTCACTTTAAATGCTTTGCATAGCTGCCGGTGGCCAGTAACACAGTTTGAACGACATCCGATCTATGGTGACAACAATATTCATTGACCTGTACAAAGGGAGCTGCTTTTGAAACCGCTGTTTACCCGCGGCCCCTCCCCTGAGTTTCGCCTGCTGCTTCTGGGCTTGTTGGCGGTGGTACTCATTGCAGCGGATCACTACACGAATTGGCTCCAGCCCACTCGTGAGCGTCTCTTTGGGTTTGTTGCACCACTGTACTGGCTCACCGGCGCACCGGAGCGCGTGGGCGAATGGGCAGGTGAACAGCTTCGCTCCCGGGAAGAGCTGCTGGAAGAAAACAGCCGCCTCAAACGTCAGATACTATTGCTGGAACAGCGCAGCCAACTGCTGGCGGCGGTGAAGGCGGAGAATACCCAGCTTAAGGAATTGATGAATGCAGCGGAAATGGTCGACGACCGGGTATTGGTGGCCCAGGTGATCGGCATTTCTCCCGACCCACTCGAGCATGTGCTGCTGATTGACAAAGGCCGGGATGATGGTCTCGATGTGGGTACACCGGTCATGGACGCCAGCGGCCTGCTCGGGCAGGTGATTGAGACGGGGGATGCATTTTCCCGGGTTCTTCTGATCACAGATGCCAGCCACGCCATTCCCGTGCAGCTGCTGCGTAACAGTATGCGTTCTGTAGCCGAGGGCACGGGGGATCTCTACCATCTCAAGCTGCGCCACCTGGCCATTACCATCGACATCCGCGAGGGGGATCTCCTGCTCAGCTCCGGCCTTGGCGGCCGCTTTCCTGCGGGTTACCCGGTGGGTGAGGTGGTTTCAGTAACGCGGGACCCCGGCCAACCTTTTGCCGAGGCAGAGGTGCTGCCTCGCGGGCGCATAAATCGCAGCCGCTTTGTATTGGCCGTCGTTGGTGACAAGGGGCAGGGCCTTGCAGGCGAATAATCGTTGGTTTGTCGCCGTCACCATTTTTTTGTCGCTATTGCTTGCAGTGATGCCCCTGCCGCAGCAATGGCTCTGGTTCCGGCCGGCTTTTCCCGCCCTGCTGGTCATTTTTTGGATTACCCAGCTACCCCAGGCCCTGGGTGTGGGCTTTGCCTGGATGGTGGGTATCCTTGAAGACTTGGCCACAGGGGCCAGTTTTGGTACCCACGCCCTGGCCCTGGCAGTGCTGGCCTATTTCAGCCTGTTGACCTACCAGCGCACCAGGGCCTTTAATCCACTGCAACAATTGCTGTGGGCCTTTGTTCTGGTCGGTATCAATCAAGTTGTGGGCAATTGGGTGCATGGTTTGGAAGGGAAAACGGTGCCGGGATTGACCTTTCTCTGGCCAGCGCTCACCACAGCACTACTCTGGCCCTGGGTAGCGTCACTGTTGCGGGGCATGTCCAGGCGTCTGGGTATTCACTGACCAAAAAGTCAGCTGTAAAGCAGAGTAAAATTTCGATCAAAATTTAGACATTTCCGCTATAATCAGCCGCTGGCCCATAGGGAATATGCAGTAGAGTGACGAATACTAGCATCGCAAACCATCTACTTCTCGCCTCGGGATCACCGCGCCGGGCACAATTGCTCACCCAGATTGGGGTTCCATTTTCTCAATTTATCCCCTCGGTAGCGGAGCAGCGGCAGCGGACAGAGAGTCCCCAGGACTATATTCAGCGCCTGGCCCATGATAAGGCTGAGGCGGGCCTGCTGGCGGCTTCGACCCCTCCAGAACTCTGGGCTCTGGGCGTCGACACGGTGGTGCTTGCTGGGGAGACCGTGTTGGAGAAACCTCGGGATTACAGTAATTTTGAATCCATGATGCTGGCTCTGTCGGGGGTCGAACACTCCACCTTGAGTGCCATTTGCCTGCGTAGCAAAAAGAGACAGTTCAGCCGCCTGGTGGAGACGCGGGTGCGCTTTCGGCACCTGTCCAGAGTGCAGATCCAAGCTTACTGGCGCACCGGTGAACCTGTGGACAAGGCCGGTGGGTATGGCATTCAGGGAATGGGTGCTGCGCTGGTGGAATCCATTAGTGGCAGTTACAGCAATGTGGTTGGCCTGCCTCTGGAAGCCCTGGTCCCCATGCTGGAGCACGCGGGGATTCCCTACTGGCAGGGGACTCGGCTTTGAGTGAGGAACTGTTGATTAATGTTGCGCCCACAGAAACCCGCGTTGCGATGGTGGAGAACGGTGTTTTGCAAGAAGTGTACCTGGAGCGCAGTGCGCGCCGAGGTATTGTTGGCAATATTTATAAGGGCAAGGTGATCCGTGTACTGCCGGGTATGCAAGCAGCCTTCGTGGACATTGGTTTGGAGCGCGCCGGGTTTATCCACGCCTCTGATATTGCGCCGCTGGATGACGAGGGGATAGAAGCGCGTGACTTGGAGGTGGCAGATATTCGCGCGCTGGTGCGCGAGGGCCAGCCTCTGGTCATACAGGTGGTCAAGGACCCAATCAGTAGCAAAGGTGCACGACTTACCACCCATCTGTCGGTATCCGCACGTTACCTCGTATATATGCCGCAAACCCGCCATATCGGGATTTCCAACCGAATTGAGGAGGAAGATGAGCGCGAACGGTTGCGCCAGTTGGTTGAGGCGGCCTCATCCCAGCTTGCCCAGGATGGGCTTTCAGCGGATGGTGGTTTTATTGTACGCACGGTGGCTGAAGGGGTGAGCGGGGAAGAACTGCTGCGGGATATCCCGTTTCTCTACAAACTGTGGGCGGAATTGGAGCAGAATATCAAGGTGCGGCCGGTACCGTCGGTAATCTACGAGGACCTGCCGTTGTCTATGCGCGCGCTGCGCGATCTTGCGCGCCCTTATACAGAAAAGATCCGCATTGACTCCCGCGAGGCCCACGGTCGAGCGGCAGAGTTTGCCGGCAAGTATGCGCCGGAAATTGCGGGCCGCTTGGAGCATTATCCCGGCGAGCGTCCCCTGTTTGACCTGTACGGTGTAGAGGAGGAGATAGGGCGGGCACTGCAAAATACAGTGACGCTGAAGTCCGGCGGTTACCTGATCATCGAACAGACAGAGGCGATGAGCACTATCGACGTCAATACGGGCGCATTTGTCGGTCACCGTAATCTGGAAGAGACAATCTTCAAGACCAATCTGGAAGCCGCTACGGCGATCGCCCGCCAGTTGCGCCTGCGCAACTTGGGGGGGATCATTATTATCGATTTTATCGATATGAAAGATGCCGAGCACCAGCGCCAGGTATTGCGGACACTTGAGAAGACGCTGGAGCGGGATCACGCGAAATCCAGTATCACCGGTGTTTCCGAACTGGGGCTGGTCGAAATGACCCGCAAGCGGACGCGGGAATCCCTGGGCCAGATACTGTGTGAGCCCTGCCCGGTCTGTGAGGGCCGCGGTATGTTGAAAAGTGCGGAAACGGTATGCTTCGAGATATTCCGGGAGATTATCCGCGAGGCGAGAGCCTACGACAGCGAAAAGATCATGGTGCTGGCAAGCCAAGTGGTTATCGACCTATTACTGGATGAGGAATCGGCCAATGTCGCCGATCTGGAAGAATTTATCAGCCGCCCGATACAGTTTCAGGTTGAACCCATCTACAACCAGGAGCAGTACGACATTGTGCTCGTCTAGCCCTCGTCCGCGCGTGCTTTCGTTGCGCTCCAAGGGTGCAGGTGCTTGCCGCTGCCCGGTTCTGGGGAGGCATTGCTGATGGGTGTGGTGCGCTGGCTCGCGAGAAAGTTCTGGCTTCTGATAGTCAGCCTGGTAATCGTTCTGGCAATCACTGTGCAAACCGGACGTCTGTTGTCCCCTCAGGTGGAAAACTACCGGCCGCAAATCAGTCACTGGCTTTCCAATCGTATGGGTGTGCCGGTGCAGATGGAACGTATCTCTCTGCGCTGGGAGGCCCTGGAGGTCGCATTGCAATTGGATGGGTTGCGCCTTGGTAGCAATGGAGAACTGCGTATGGGGCGCGGTCTCTTTCAATTGGATTTGCTTGCCACTTTGTGGAACCGGGAGCTGGTGTGGAAGGATCTGCAAATACATACTTTTGCGGCTGGTCTTAGTCGCGATAAACAGGGGGAGTGGCGACTCGACGGTTTCCCGGGAGTTTCCCTAAAGTCCGGTGGCGATCTCACAGCAGGCCCGAGTGCTGCGGACCCTGCACGTATTTTTCAACTCAGCCCCAAAATCCAGATACGCGATGCGGCGATCACCGTTCAACTGCCGGATAGCCAATTGGCCGAGATCAACCTGCCCCAGATCCAGCTGGAGCATCGGGGTGACTTCCGCCGCCTTATCGCCCGCGCCTTTATCTCCCGCGAGGGCGAGCACAAGCGGATTGATTCGGAGACATTGCGGTTGGTTCTTGAGGGGCGCGGTAATCCCCGAGAGAAAAGACATTTCTCTCTGCGCGGTTACTTGCAGTTGAATGAGCTGCTGATTGATGACGATATCGTCACACTTCTGCATGAACTCACACCATTGCCGGATCGCTTCCACTGGCGCGGCCGCAAGTGGGCAGACGGGCGCCTGTGGCTGCAGAAAGATGCTGACAATGGGTATCGTCTGTTGGGGCGCGTGGATCTTGCCCAGGTGGAAAACCTGGAAAAAGCCCTGGGAACGAAACAGGGTACTGCAACCGATACCGACCGGATTATGGCTCCACTGCGGGCCTTTTCCGGGGATATATCCGGGCGCTGGCTGCCCGGCGAACTCTGGCAGTTGACCCTGCAGGATATACAGATCGAGTGGCAGAACCTGCAGATGCCGCCACTCAACCTGCAGGTGAGTAGTGACCGGCACGGGCTGGCCCTGGCGGCGGATGTGATTGAACTGGGAGGCTGGCGCGAAATCGTCAAGCGGTTGGAACTTCTGGATGGCGTGGCCGATGACTGGCTGCGTGCTCTGGAGCCCAGTGGCCAGCTGCACCGGGTGCAACTACTACAGAATGCGGAGGGGGGGGGCATCCGCCTGATCGCTAACCTGCGAGATATCAGCACCCGGGCATTCCAGGGCGCCCCCGCAGTGTCTGACCTGAGTGGCTATCTGGAACTCAATGGCGCTGATGGTCGGGTGGAATTGGATGGTACCGCGCTGGGGGTCGATTTTCCCACTTTGTACGCCAAGGCTTTCTCTTTCGAGCGGGCCAGTGGTACCGTGGCTTGGGCTGTGGAAAAGGAAGCGAACGAGGTCAGCGTGCTTTCGGGGCCTCTGCAGCTGGACAGTGCCCTGGGTGAGGTCAAGGGGCAGTTTTTGCTGACATTGCCTTTTCAGGCACAAAGTCGCGCAACGGATTTTGTCTTGGCTTTGTCGCTGCGCGATGCGCCGGCCTCTGCACAGAAACTGTTGGTGCCCAAGACGGTCAGTGGGGATCTGCGCAGCTGGTTAAATAAGGGCTTGGGTACGAACAACCCCGGACGCGTGGAGAGCGCCGCATTTATCTACCGTGGTAGCAGCTATTCAAAACAGGGCAAAAGTGATGCCCTGAGGGCACTGGGGGCCCATAACAAGCGCCAGACTGTACAATTGGTGGCAGATTTTGCCGATGGCAGCCTGAAATATGCTGACGACTGGCCCTCTGCCAGGGACGTAGAGGGCCGCCTACTGGTCAATGACGGTACCTTACTGGTCAATGCCAATCGGGCCACACTGTGGGATATCGATGCCAGTGACATTCTTGTAGGGGTCACACCACTACCAGGTAAAGGTTCCCAGTTGAACGTTAAAGCCCAATTATCAGGCCCTGCTGCCGATGGTTTGCGCCTGCTGCAGGAATCGCCACTGCGCCAACAATTGGGCAGTGCCTTTGATGATTGGCAAATGAGGGGTGATATCCAGGGGGGAATCAGCCTGTCCCAGTCCCTAGGAGGTGGTGCCCTGTCTCCCAGCCAGCGGGTTGAACTGCGATTGCACAATGGGGAGCTGCTGTTACAAGACCTGCGATTGCACGCCAGAGCGTTGCACGGGGATATCGTCTACGACAGCGGTAACGGGCTTGCTGGAACGCGGTTGGACGGCAAACTCTGGGGGCGGCCGATCGCCGCGCATATCCGCCATTTTGGCGAGGGGAATTTACGCGATACCCAGATTGTTGTGGATGGTAGTGCTACCGCTGAGTCTATCACCGCCTGGGGCAGGCGGCCGGAGCTGCATTGGCTGGATGGTGTTCTGGATTACCAGGCATTGGTCACTATTCCCGCTAAAGAAAAGGGAGCGCCCTATGCTGCGATTTTCGAGCTGACATCCAACTTGGCCGGTGTGGCGGTTAACCTGCCGCAGCCGCTGGGAAAAGCGGCCCAGAGCGAAACAAATTTCGTACTGCGCGCACCGATTGGCACTCAGGGCAGCCTGTTTCACTTGGATTATGGTGAGCACCTGCAGGGGCAGTTCTGGTTGGTAGAGGGTGTTCTGGACCGCGCTGCTATCGCTTTGAATGCCGGGGCAAAATTACCCGCACAGCGGGGTCTGGCGATCACTGGAGACATATCCAGTATCGATTTGCCTCGCTGGCAAAAGCAGTTGGATGTCTATTTCAAGGAGGGGGATGCTCCATCTAGTCTAACTGGGGAAGTGAGTAAAAACTGTATATCTGACCAGAGTCCGGAATGTGCCGATCATGACGGCGGTTCCATTGTAAAAACTGCACCCACATCGTTGCCGGTTAGCCTTGATCTCAGCACCGACCGCCTGCAGCTGGGCGCGGTTGATATTGAACATATCCACATCACCGGGCAAAGTGTCGGCACCAAATGGCAGCTGGATTTTGACAGTGAAATGGCGGCGGGCAATATTGCCGGGGTGCTGGATGAGGAGGTGCCGCTGCGATTGCAGTTGGCCCATTTGCGTCTACCAGCCCCGAAGCAGGGAGAGGAGTTGTCCAACAATGCACCTTCCCTGCACCTCTTCCTTGAACAGAGAGAAGATCCCTGGGCGGATTTTGATTTCGAAAGTTTGCCCGCCATCGACTTCAGTACAGAGAACCTGCAACTGGGTGACGAGGCGCTGGGGCGCTGGTCCTTTCGCGTGCGGCCTTCATCGGACCGCCTCGTATTGAGCGATATCCGCGGTGCAGTGCGCGGCTTCCGCCTGGAAGGGCGCGGTACTGGGGAGGCACGCCTCGGGGCTCAGCTGATGTGGATGCGTGATGTCGAGGGCAACAGTACCTCCCAGTTTATCGGTCGCCTGGTTGCCGATGACCTCGCCGATATCCAGCGCTCCATGGGACACCAGCCCCTGATTGAAAGTAAATCCGCCAGCTTCGATACCGCCTTGCGCTGGGATGGTTCACCGGTTCAGGTGAAGGGCAGTCTGCTCTCAGGGGCTTTAAAAATTGACATCAGGGATGGCCGTTTCCTGCGTTCCACTGGCACAGCGGGCTCCACGGTGTTGCGTTTGTTATCTCTGTTTAACTTCGACACCTGGGCGCGCCGTCTGCGACTGGATTTCTCCGATCTGTATAAAAGTGGTATGGCCTTTGACCGGGTTCGCGGTGAAGTGGTGTTCGAGGGAGATGGCCAACTGTTGATTGCAGTACCGATTCAGGTGGAGGGGCCCACCAGTGAGCTGCAGATGGCGGGCAGGGTCAACCTGCTGAGAGAGGATCTGGATCTCACTCTGGTGGCAACGCTGCCAGTGGGCAACAATCTCGCCCTGGTCGCCGCGTTGGCTGGCAATCTTCCCGCTGCCGCGGGAGTTTACCTGATCAGTAAGGCTTTTAAGAAGCAGGTGAATAAAATGGCCAGTGTCAGTTATCGTATCAGCGGTGACTGGGCCGAGCCGCAAATCCGTTATGACAGGCTCTTTGATGGTGATGGTGCCAAGCGTGAGGGTGTGATCTCTGTGCAGCAGCAGAATCCACCACCAGAAGAGCAAGCGGGCACCGGCGGCCGGTAATTGCACCAAGACGGTTAACCCGGTAATCCGTTGCGTTTTTCATAACTGGGCGCACAGCTACTCTTGCATGCCTGGCGCGGTTGGCTGGGGTTTTTATACTTTCAACGGGTTGCCCCAACCTGCAGTCAACAGGGACACTGCCCGGTGCGATATGCCTCCACTGGGGATACAGCCAGGGAAATCCCGCCGATATTGGCTGCCAGTATTTCCACTGAACTGGCACCATCTGCCACACTCTAACTCTAGGGTAATGGTTAATCACTGAAGAGAGGAGTTTCCGCGATGGAGAAGTCCCGTGTACTTGGTCCGCTGCTGGTTGCAGTTGTGGCAGTTTCAGCCTGTTCCGAGGCTGATGAGCGGCAAACCCAGACCATGACAGTGGATGAAGCTAAGGTGCGTATCAGCGAGGGCAAAGACTTGGAGCAGATACCAAAATCGGTCTGGAAGCAACTTTTGCCGGAAGACCGGTACAAAGTGCTTTGGGAGAAGGATACGGAGCGGGCTTATAGTGGCAAGTTACTTTACAATAATGAAGAGGGGGTGTATGTCACTGCAGGTTGTCGCCTGCCGGTGTTCAGTTCGGCGCAAAAGTATAAATCCGGTACAGGCTGGCCCAGTTTCTGGGATGTGGCCTACCCGGAAAATATTGTCCTGAAAGATGACTTTAGCTGGGGCCTGAGGCGTACCGAAGTGTTGTCCAAATGTGGTGAGCACCTGGGACATGTCTTTAAGGATGGCCCTGCACCGACCAATCTGCGTTACTGCTTGAACTCCCTGGCACTGGATTTCGAGCCGGCCATGGAAAAAAAGCCGTAGTATCGATTGTCTGTGGGACTGGTCGGCAGGCGCTGCCTGGTTCGACCTAATGTCGTCTACTTTCCGTAAAAGCCAGTGTCGACTTAGGCCCGATTATCCCGTTGACCCTGCCCCGACTTGTCCTGGGCTTTTCGCGAAAAGAAATCCCGCAGATAGCGAAACAACTTGCGCTGGTTGGTAGGGGGCAGGCTGTTTTTCATTTCCCGACAGGCGTTGCGCACCAGTTGGCGCAATTGCTGGTGGTCCACTTCTGGGTACTGATTAAAAAAGTCCCCCTGAGCATCGGCGTTCTCTTTCAGGAGGCGATTGCGCCAGTCCTCGGCCATTGTATCGAAGGGCAGGTGCCGACGGTCAAGCTCCTTGAACCTCTTCAAAGCAGCACTTATGGCCTCGTGATCAACACTGCGCATTAATTTTCCGATGTATTGCATCTGGCGGCGGCGGGCTTCATTGGATTTGATACGAGCACAGGTCATGATTGCTTCCCGCAGAGTGTTACTCATCGGCACTTTGGCCAGACGGGCTTTGGAGAGTTCAGTCAACTGTTGTCCCAGCTGCTGCAGCTCGTGCATTTCCTTTTTGAGCTGGGTTTTGCTCTTCGACAGGTCGTTGTACTCGGTCATTGTGGACTCCGTGTGTTGGAAGGCTATCCCGACTCTGCTAGGCCTGTAGCGGCGCTCCGTCACAGGCTGTTTTTGCCCATTTAGCTAAAGTACCAGGTGGCGAGCCCGAGGAAGGACATAAAACCCACAACGTCTGTCACCGTTGTGAGTGCCACGCCACCGGCCAGGGCGGGGTCAATATGTATGGCGCGCAATACTACTGGAAGTATGGCTCCGGCCAGAGCCGCTGTGATCAGATTGATCACCATCGCCGCGACAATGATTAGAGCGATGTGTATGTCGCCAAACCACAGAGCGGCGATCAGTCCAATCACCAGAGACCAGAGAAGGGCATTCAGGGCGGCCGAACCCAATTCCCGGGAGAGCAGCCAGTTCAAGTTGCTTTTTCCGATTTGCCCAAGTGCCATGCCCCGGATAACGACGGTGAGCGTCTGGCTGCCGGCCACGCCGCCCATACTGGCGACAATGGGCATCAGTACAGCCAGGGCCACTACCTTCTCCAGGGTATTCTGAAACAGGCTGATCACCCAGGAGGCGAGGAGGGCGGTTAGCAGATTGATACCCAGCCATAGTGCGCGCCTGCGCGCGGTGCGCCGTACGGGCGCAAAGGTGTCCTCCTCCTCATCCAGACCGGCGAGACTCATCAGCGAGTGGTCGGCGTCCTCGCGAATCACATCCACCACGTCGTCAATGGTGATGCGTCCCAGCAGGCGGTTCTCTTCATCCACCACCGGAGCCGTGATCCAGTCGTATTTCTCAAACAGTCGGGCAACTTCGGTATCGGGCATATCCGCGGGGATGGGTTCCACATCGGTATTGACCACCTCGCGCACCGTGACCGAAGGATCTGTAGTAAGCAGTTTTGACAGGGGTAGCAGGCCGATATATTCCCCTTTGCGGTTTACGACGAACAGGCTGTCAGTGGACTCCGGGAGTTGTTCGTGGCGGCGCAGGTAGCGCAGGACGACATCCAGACTCAGGTTGGGGCGCACCGAGATGGTGTTGGTGTCCATCAGGCCACCGGCGGTATTCTCATCATAGGCGAGCACACTCTCCACCCGCAGGCGGTCCGTCTCGCTCATGGATGAGAGCACTTCTGCGACGATGCGCTCAGGGAGTTGCTGGAGGATGTCGGCGATATCGTCCGCATCCAACCCCTCCATGATCTCCACCATTTCCTCGGTATCCATGGTGTTGAGGATCTGGCTGCGCACCTCGTCGCTGAGCTCCTGCAGTACCTCACCCTCGATATCCCGGTCGATAAGGCCCCACAGAACCTGGCGGATACGGGGGGGAGAACTTTCCAGCAGTTGCGCGATGCTCTGGGGTGTCAGAGTTTTGAGCATGCGCCGGACTTCCTGCCCTGTGCCGCTATCGAGCGCGGCAAACAGCGCGCTCAGCTGGTTTTGGGCGCGGAACTTGATTTCGGCTTGGGGTGGGCTGGACACAACGAATCCTTACTGCAGTGGTTGGAAAGGCGGCAGCCGCCGGGATAAAGCTGCGGCGATTTTATGTGCTTCGGGGGGCGCAAGCCAGTGGTACCTGTCTTTGCAGTCTACTCGGCTTCGCCAAAGCGATCCGAGATCAGGTTGCAGATGGCGCTGAGTGCTTCGTCTTCATCGGGACCGTTAATTTCCAATGTCAACTCGGTGCCCTTGCCCGCTGCGAGTAGCATCAGCGCCATGACACTTTTGGCATTGACGGATTTACCTTGGCAATGCACCTGGATATCGGAGGAAAAGCGCGCTGAAGTTTGTGCGAGTTTGCTGGCTGCGCGAGCGTGTAAGCCGAGCTTGTTGATAATGGTGAGTTGCTGTTTATGCATAGGGGACTTTCGCGCAATGGAATAGCTATCTCCGTTGCTCGCGATGGCGGATCTGCAAGCTGTCGAATTGCGGTGAGAAGGTTTTGGCCAATTGTTCCACCATGTACACCGAGCGGTGGCGTCCGCCGGTACAGCCAATGGAGATGCAGGTGTAGCTTCGATTGCTTTTTTGGTAGGAAGGCAGCCATCGCTGCAGGAACTGGGTGATGTCGGCCTCCATCTTATCGGTTTCTGGGTGGGCGCGCAGAAATTGTTTCACCTCGGGGTCCCTGCCGGTTTTCTTTCTCAGGACCGGCTCCCAATAGGGATTGGGAAGACAGCGCAGGTCGAATACCAAGTCCGCGTCTACCGGTACACCGTACTTGAAGCCAAATGACTGAAATAGAATGGCCATGCCATTGGACTGTTTGCCAACCACCCGGTTTTTAACCAGTTCACGCAGTTCGTGCAGGCTCAGGCTGCTTGTGTCGATCACCATATCTGCCATGGCTGCGATAGGGGACAACAGTTCCCTCTCCTGATTGAGGGCTTCGAGCAGATGAGTGCAGTTATTGCTAAGGGGATGTTTGCGACGGGTTTCACTGAAACGTTGCACCAGTATCGGCTCGCGCGCATCCAGATAGATCACATCGCATTGCACTTCATTTGCTCGCAGGGATTCAATCACCTGAGGCGCCTGTTTGATATCCTGCCACAGGTTACGGGCATCAATGCCCAGGCCCAAACGGGTATTTTCCTGTGGTGGCTGGTCTCCAGCCCATTTGACCAGTTGGGGCAGCAGGCTGGTCGGCAAGTTATCAATACAGTTAAATCCCACATCCTCCAGCAACTGGAGAGCTGAGCTTTTACCGGAGCCGGAACGGCCGCTGATGATCACCAAGCGCATAGAGAGTCCCTTTGTGAGGTCGGCACACTGGCGTTGTAAATTGGAAACAATGTATCACTGTTTACTTGCGGTTTGTGGTGCACACATACCGCCGTTTCCACCGGGCATGGGTTGCTTGGGCTGAAGTTTAGTGTTCAGTTCAGGCGGCTGCGGCACTGTCTAAGGCCAGCGCATAGAGTTCATCACTGGTTTTCGCCTGCCTTAACTTATCCTTTATCTGGTTATCGGAAAACAGGGCGGCGATTTGTGCAAGTGTCTCAAGGTGTTGTTGCTCTGCATCTTCAGGTACCAGCAGGGCAAACAGTAAATCCACAGGTTGGCGATCTGTAGCGTCAAAATCTACTGCAGGCTTGATGGTGCAGAGCACGCCAATAGGCTGTCTGCAACCAGGCAGGCGACAGTGTGGTATGGCAACACCCTCCCCGATGCTGGTGGAGCCGAGGCGCTCGCGGGCAATCAACTGATTGAAGATGGTATCGGCGTCATGTTGAGAATATTGCTCGGCGATTGCCTGGGCAATATTGAGCAGTAACTTCTTTTTGCTGCTCCCTGCCAGATGGCAAAAGCTGAGGTGGGGGGAAAGTAATGCTTCGAGTGTCATAATTCAGCGGTGGCTTTGCAACTTCTCTTTGTGCTTTTTGAGTTGGCGGTCCAGTTTGTCCGCGAGCGCATCAATGGCCGCGTACATATCACTATCCTCAGAGCCTGCACAGAGGTCATGACCATTGATATGTACCCGGGCTTCGGCTTTCTGGATCAGTTTTTCAACGGATAGGATGACTTGGGCGTTAGTAATGTTGCCGTAATGCCGAGACAGCTTTTCCAATTTGTTTTCGCAGTAACTGCGCATGGGGGGGGTGATATCGACGTGGTGACCACTAATGTTGATCTGCATGGATTTCTCCTTACCGAGTGCACTGCATACCGGCAAACGGCTTCCTTTCGGGCCGCAACCCTACTAGGAAGTGGGCCAGAATGGAAGCATATACTCAAAGTTTGGGTTTTGGTTGGGGGATAAAACCTACAGGGCGCCAGTCAGTTTGTGACTGCATGTGAACTCTGGGTCGAGCAGTCGGCCACTGCCAGTTGGGGGTGTAATGAAACCGAGCGCTGGGCAGCATTGCCGTTAAGAATGGATAGCGGTGGGTCAGGCTAAGCGTTTGCGCTCACTGGAAGAGGGGATTCCCATGGACTCCCGGTATTTCGCTACTGTGCGGCGTGCTACCTTGATTCCCTGCCTGTCGAGTTCCTGGGCGATTTTATTATCCGAAAGGGGCTTGCGTGGGGCTTCGGTATCAATCAGTTTGCGAATCATTGCGCGAATGGCGGTTGACGAGGCGTCCTCGCCGGAATCGGTGCTGACATGGCTGGAGAAAAAATATTTGAGCTCGTAAACGCCCCGGGGAGTCAGCATGTACTTCTGGGTGGTGACTCTGGAGATAGTGGATTCATGCATGCCAATGGCTTTGGCAATATCTGCCAGTACCATCGGCCTCATGGCCTCGGGACCCTCTTCGAGGAATCCCTGCTGTTTCTCAACAATACAGGTCGCCACCTTGAGCAGGGTATCGTGGCGGCTCTGCAGGCTTTTCAAAAACCAGCGCGCCTCCTGGAGGTGGTCCCGCAGGAAGCTGTTTTCTCTGGAGTTATCTGCGCGCCTGACCAGGGCGGCATAGTGATTGTTAATACGGATTTTCGGGGTGATTTCCCCATTCAGATCCACCTGCCAGCGCAACCCTTTGCGGGAAACAAGGATGTCAGGAATGACGTAGGCGGTCTCCTCTCTGCCATAGCGCTCCCCGGGGGTGGGGTTTAGGGTCTGGATCAGGCGAATTACCGCGCCTAACTGGGCCTCATTCAGGTTTGTGCGCCGGCTCAGTTGGCGGAAGTCCCGTTTTCCGAGCAGACTGAGATGGCGTTCAATAATGTCCTTGGCCTGTTTAAGCCAGGGTGTGCTGGCTGGCAGCTGCTGCAACTGCAACAGCAGGCACTCCTGCAGGTCCCGTGCGCCACAACCAGTGGGCTCGAACTGCTGGATCGCTTTGAGCACGGCGAGGACCTCATCCTCTTCAACATGGAGGGACGCTGTGATCTGTGCAATGGGGGTTCCCAGCAGTCCGCAGGGCTTGATCGCATCAATCAGGTTTTCACCGATCCACTTGTCATGCGCAGATAGTGTGGTGAGGTTGAGTTGCCAGTGCAGGTGATCCTGTAGACTGTCTCCGGGAGCACTGTGCTCAAACTCTAATTTGTCACCATCGAATCCACTGCTGTAGTTGCCGTAGATTTCGTCCCAGCGGGAGTCCAGCGGCAACTCGTCGGGAATATTCTGGCTCCAGCTGTCTTCACTGAGTTCGTGCTCACCACTGGAGGAGGCGATTGCACTTTCTGAGCCAGCTGTCGGCTCCTGCTGGGCGTTGCTCTCTGCGATATTGGCTGTAGAGAGAACCTCGTCAGTCTCGACTTCCAGCATTGGGTTGCCGTCCAGAGCGGCCTGGATCTCCTGTTGTAAATCCAGTGTCGACAGTTGCAACAGGCGTATTGCCTGCTGCAACTGCGGGGTCATGGTCAACTGGGTGCCGAGCTTAAGCTGAAGAGACTGCTTCATAGTGGGGCGCTACAAACCGAGGTGGCCGGTATTCACCAAAAGTTACCCATAATGGCGCAGACTACCCCGCTTGCCGGGATAACACAAGCAATAAACGTGCCTATAAATCATGCCCAGTGTGGAATTTGAGCGCAAAAATGGCAGCTTTTCCTCTAGATGGTAAATTCGTGCCCCAGATAAACCTCGCGCACCTGCTGATTCACGAGCACTTCTTCCGGAGTGCCGGCGGCGATAATATGGCCTTCACTGACGATATAGGCGGTTTCACAGATATCGAGGGTTTCGCGCACATTGTGGTCGGTAATCAGGACACCAATACCCCTGTTGCGCAGGTGGCGGACAATGTCCTTGATATCGTTGACCGAGATCGGGTCTACCCCAGCAAAGGGTTCGTCCAGCAATACAAACCTGGGATTTGTGGCGAGTGCGCGGGCGATTTCCACCCGGCGGCGTTCTCCTCCTGAGAGGGCCATCCCCAGACTGTGCTCGATATGGGTAATATTGAACTCACTGAGCAGTGCCTGGGCCTGCTGCTGGCGTGCAGAGCGGGACAGGTCCTTACGGGTCTCAAGGATGGCGAGAATATTGTCGCGCACCGACAGGCGGCGGAATACTGAGGCCTCCTGGGGCAGATAGCCGATCCCTTTGCGTGCACGACCATGCATGGGAAGGCTAGTGATGTCTTCATCATCGATTAATACCCGCCCGGTATTGGCCCGGACCAGGCCAGCGATCATGTAAAAGCAGGTGGTTTTCCCGGCACCATTGGGGCCCAGAAGGCCAACTATCTGACCACTGGTGACGCTGACGGAGACATCCTGAACGACTTTTCTTTTCTTGTACTGCTTGGCGAGGTGTAACGCTTTGAGCGTTGGCATAGTGTGTTCCGAAATCTTTCCCTGCCGTGGGCACAGAGTGCCTTCCGGTAAAGGTTTGACAGTGAATTAGTACTGTATCCAGGCTCGGGTAGGGACCTATTGACCCTCTCTCCCGTTGTTGGAGGTTTCTTTCTTTTCCGGCTTCCAGATCATCTCCACGCGACCTTTCCCGGTCTGTCCCCGGGCACTCAGTTGTTCGGTGGTGAGGTCATAGTTGATCTTTTCTGCTGCCAGGGTATTGCCATCCCGGTCCACTAGGGCCTCGCCGGTAAGGAGAAGTTCTTCCGAGCTGACAGAGTATTCTATGCGCCGGGCGCGCGCCTTGACGGGGTTTTCCCCTGCGAGGATCTTCTGCTCGAAGTGAGCGGGTTTTCCCTCAGCGATGACGCGCCGGACCTCCTTGTCGGTTGTGAAGTAGACCTCGACACGATCCGCGCGTATTTTCAGGGAGCCTTGGGTAATGACAACGTTATTACTGTAAACGACCAGGTTACTGCTCAGAGCGGCATTCATCGCATCAGATCTAATATTCACGCGCTGTTCGCGGTCTTCAGGTAATGCATCTACCCCCGCGGTGAAGAATAACAGGGCTGCAGCGGTGGAAATCTTGCACAGGTGACGGAATAGGTTAGTCGGTGTCATAGCTGCTCTTAACGTCCGATAGGATTTCCACCCGGTCTTCACTCAGATAGGCGCGCATGCCCTTGCCGGTGGTACGGTTGGGGCCGGAGGTGATAGTAACAACTTTGTCGGTTTCGGCGAACTCCCTGTCTGGCAGGAGAGTAATGCTGGGTGTTTCCAATTTGATACCACCTATGGCGGGTAGTTCATCAATCACCACTTCTCCTTCCAGGACTACCCGTTCACCGCGATTGTAGACGGTACCCCACCTGGATTCAGTGCGCCATTTTGGTTGGTCATCCTCGTAGAAGAACAGGCGTGGCTCTGTTAGGTCGGCCCGGTCACGGCGTTTGAACTGGTAGTAGGTAATCTGCTGGGCATCCACCCGGTAGGCCAAGTTACCCTCTTGATCAAAGTGCCGGGTCTTGGCGTTGCGAATGATCAGTTCGGCGGCGCGGTCCTGCTGTTGGGGCGTGGGGCGGATGCTCAGCAACTGCTCCGGCGGGCTTTCGGAGAACCAGAGCCCCACACTGATCAGCAGTATAACCAGTAGTAACGGCAGCCAAGTGCGGCGCATCAACCTTCTCCAAGGTAGGGGGCAAGCGCCATATCAAATGTCCCCTGAGCCCGCATGATGTGATCACAGACTTCGCGCACAGCACCCTCACCGCCGCAGGCATCCGTGATCCATATAGCATGCTCGCGCACGGGTTGGGCAGCATTGGGCGGTGCAATTGGACAGCCAATGCGCGTCATGACCAGAAGATCGGGATAGTCATCGCCGATATAGGCGATCTCCTCAAGCCGACAGGGCTCATCGGCCAAAAGCTCCTGCAAGGCGTTGAATTTATCTTCTCGACCCTGGATCAACTTGCTGATGCCGAGTTCGTGTGCGCGGCGCTCGACCACACTGCTGCGCCGGCCGGTAATAATGACCACATGCACACCGGATTTCTGTAGCATTTTTATGCCATGCCCATCCAGAGTGCTGAATGTTTTGAGTTCGTTACCGCTGCTGTCGAAGTAGAGTTTGCCGTCAGTGAGGACGCCATCTACATCCAGTACCAACCAGCGAATGCGCTTCAATGCACTGTTTAATCGTTCTTCTGGGATCACTGGAGTATCCTTGTAGGTTATCGACGGCTGCGGCACTTTTCCGCTCCGTACAGGATTGTTTATTTCAGATGACGCCGGCGCGCAGTATATCGTGCATATGTAGTACGCCGATCGGAATATGGGTTGCATCTTCCACGACAAGAGCGGTGATCTTGTAATCTTCCATAATTCTCAGCGCTTCCGCGGCCAGGGTTTCGGCGGAAACCGTCTTCGGACTGCGGCTCATCACTTGCGTCATGGTCGCCTGGTCAAATGCCACTTTCTGATCGATTACGCGGCGCAGGTCGCCATCGGTAAATACACCCAGTAATTTCCCACTGTGGTCGATAACCGTAGTCATGCCAAAACCCTTGCTGGTCATTTCCAGAAGAGCTTTGGACAACAGGGTTTCCGGGTGCACTCGGGGCAATTCTTTCCCGGCGTGCATCACATCTTTAACTTTGAGTAGCAAGCGTCGCCCCAGGGCTCCGCCGGGATGCGAAAAAGCGAAATCCTCGGCGGTAAATCCCCTGGCCTCAAGCAGGGCCACTGCCAATGCATCACCCATCACGAGGGTGACGGTGGTAGAGGAAGTAGGGGCCAGGTTGAGCGGGCAGGCCTCTGTTTGTACCGAGATGTCCAGATTGACCTCGGCAGCCTGAGCCAGGGACGAGTCGGCTTTGCCGGTCATACTGATCATTGGGATGCCAAGCCGTTTCAGCAATGGCAGCAGGGTGAGTACTTCCGTCGAGGAGCCCGAGTTGGAAATCGCGACTACCAGGTCGTCGCGGGTAATCATTCCCAGGTCTCCGTGACTGGCCTCGCCCGGGTGAACGAAGAAACTCGGTGTACCAGTGCTGGCCAGGGTTGCGGCTATCTTGCGTCCAATATGCCCGGATTTTCCCATTCCGGTCACGATGGTGCGGCCAGAGCACTGCAAGATCATCCTGCAAGCCTGTTGAAAGTCGCCATTAATTCTGTTTTCCAGTCCGGCGACAGCCTCTGCCTCCATGCGAACGGTGCGGCGCCCTGCCTGCAATATCAGATCCTGAGTCATCAAATGCCTCTGGTTTGCTAACGTCTATCTACGTAGGTTTGTACAAATAGTAATCTTCCCCAGCCAGGATAAGCTGCGGGAACGATTTGACACAGGGACGTGTCGCCCCTGGTCTGGAACCAGTGAAAGCGCTGGAAACACCTGCATCAGCGCATATTTGCGGTAGTTTTTCAATAAAGCGGTGATCCAATCGATGCTGAAAGACTGGTTGGACTGCCAGAATAAGTGGCCAACTTGTGATAGTGCTACCAGTCTCTGCCAGCGGCATCGCGCAATCTTTGAGATACGCTGTCCGATCGGGCTGGTTTTCCTCCCCCTCCTGCTCTTCTACTGTCGTGCTAATCTATATTATTAGCGGGCTACTGGCGCGGGAACCCGCCGAACAACCGGGAGGGGTGATCAAATGACATTCCAGTACACCCCCCACATCTTCAGGCGCGGTCATGGTATAGTCTGCCGCCGCTGCTGTCAGCTTTGTCATTCAATGGATGAACGGCAAAGCCCTTCTTCTCAGGCATCGGGCGGCATGATCGATATGGCACTTATTTACGCTGTTTGCGTCCAAGGAAAAATTGGATAACAGGAGACTCTTTGTGAACACATCATTTTGGATTGATCGGCAAGGTTTGTCACAGTGGCTAAAGTGTGTGCTCTGCGCATTCCTGGTATCTGCGGCAAGCTCTGCAGCGAATGCCGCTCAAAATCCCTATGTGGTGATCGAAGGGGTATCCCAACAATTGTTGAGTGTGATTCGCTCGAATGCGCTATATGCCAATAGTGACCCGCAGAGATATTACAGCGCCGTAGAGAACGTGCTGATACCGATTGTGGATTTTGATTTTATTGCGATCGGTGTAATGGGGCGCTATGCCAAACAGGCTACAGCGAGCCAACGCTCGCGTTTTACCAATACGTTCCGTCGGGATCTGGTAGCAACATTTGCCCGTGGAGTGGCGAATTTTGGTGATCTGGATGTGAAAGTGGTGAATCCGGGAACGGTTCCCATCGGAAATCGGGTCAATGTCCTGCAGGAGGTGCGCAGTAAAGAGGGAATTACCAAGGTGTCCTATACCTTGGTACGCAATCGCGCGGGGCAGTGGAAGTTGATCAATGTGATTCTCAACGGGGTCAATCTGGGTAAAACGTTCCGCAGTCAGTTTGCCCAGTCAATGCGGACCCATGGCGATATCGACAAGGTAATTTCCAATTGGTCCGCAGCACAGGATGTTGCTGATCAAGTGAGCTAATTGGCGGACGTTGGAGCGTTCTGCTGCGTGTCCTGCGCGAATCGGGTACACTTGCGTACCGTTTTTACATCAACCCAAATCCCGCCTATGCAACCTGATGAAATCAAAGCCCTGATTGAGGGACAAATCCCCGAGAGTAATGTGAATGTTGCCTTTGAGGGCAGCCACCTTGTGGTGACTGTAGTGAGCAGTGCCTTCGAAGGCCTGACCCGTTTAAAGAAACAGCAACTGGTTTATGCAGTGCTCAGCGAAAAGATTGCCGATGGCACATTGCACGCCGTCCAGATGCAGACTCTGACCCCGGAAGAGGCCGGTCGTTAACCTGCACCATGAGTACTGGTGGCACCCCAACTATGAGACCGAATGGATAAGTTATTAATTGAGGGCGGCAGTCCGGTGTCCGGAACATTGCGAATCTCCGGTGCAAAAAATTCAGCTCTGCCTATTTTGGCTGCAGCCCTGTTGGCAGACGGGCCGGTACATATTCGCAATCTGCCGCACCTGAATGACATCACCACCATGATCACGCTGCTGCGCTGTATGGGCTGTGATGTCACAATCGATGAGCAACTGGGTGTCGAGATTGACCCCCGCTCGGTCAATGATCTGACAGCGCCTTACGAGTTGGTAAAAACCATGCGCGCATCGATTCTTGTGCTGGGCCCCCTGCTGGCACGTCACGGTGTGGCCAATGTTTCCTTCCCGGGGGGTTGTGCCATCGGCAGCCGCCCGGTGGACATCCACCTCAAGGGCCTGGAGGCCATGGGTGCGGAAATCACCATTGACGGCGGCTTTATCCGTGCGCGTTCCAATGGCCGTTTGAAAGGCGCCAACATCGTGATGGAGAAAGTCACTGTCGGTGGCACAGAGAACCTGTTGATGGCCGCTGTGCTGGCTGAGGGCACAACTTTGTTGCAGAACGCCGCACGGGAGCCCGAAATTGTCGATCTGGCAGAATTCCTGATTGCCATGGGTGCGCAGATTGAGGGGGTGGGTACGGATACCTTGCGTATTCACGGTGTGCTCAAGTTGCACCCTTGCACCTTTACGGTGATGCCGGATCGCATTGAAACCGGGACCTTTCTTGCAGCCGCTGCCGCAGCGCGGGGCCAAGTGCGCCTGCTGCACACCCGCGCGGATATTCTCGATGCCGTGTTGCTCAAGTTCGAGGAGGCCGGTGCGCACCTGAGCTGTGGAGAGGATTGGATTGAGCTTGATATGAAAGGCAATCGTCCCAAAGCGGTCAGTTTTCGCACAGCACCCTATCCGGCATTCCCCACAGACATGCAGTCGCAGTTTACCGCGATGAATGCCGTAGCTGAGGGTAAGGGTGCGGTGGTAGAGACGATCTTTGAAAACCGCCTGATCCAGGTACACGAGCTGAACCGCATGGGAGCGGATATTGCCCTGGAGGGCAATACCGCGATAGTCACCGGGGTAGAAAAGCTTAAAGGGGCTCCAGTGATGGCCTCTGACCTGCGCGCCTCGGCGAGTCTGGTCATAGCGGGTATGGTTGCCGAGGGAACGACCACCGTCGATCGCATCTACCATATCGATCGGGGATACGAGTGCATTGAGGAAAAATTACAACAGTTGGGGGCGAATATCCGCCGTCTGGCCGGTTAGAGATAGAGCAGTGCCAGCCTTCATATTGCAGAGGTGGCAATCAATCGGGAAGCTGCGCAAACAACACCAATGACTATGCCAATCACCATCGCCTTAACCAAGGGAAGAATCCTGCGGGAAACCCTGCCAATACTCACCTCTGCTGGACTGGCGCCCTTGGAGGATCTTTCAAAGAGTCGCAAGCTGACGTTTCCCACGGAATGCGCGGGGGTGCGCCTGCTTCTCCTGCGTGGTGTGGATGTGCCTACCTATGTCCAACATGGTGCGGCGGATATGGGGGTGGCGGGCAAGGACACCTTGCTGGAGCACAGTTCCGATGGCCTCTATGAGCCCCTGGATCTCGAGGTTGCCCGCTGCCGCCTGATGACAGCCGGTATCAAAGGGACGGAACTGCCCCATGGCCGGATCCGGGTGGCGACCAAGTTTGTCGAAAGTGCCAAACGCTATTACGCTGCCAAGGGGCGCCAGGTCGATATCATCAAATTATACGGTGCTATGGAGCTGGCGCCGCTGATGGGGTTGGCCGATGAAATCGTCGATATTGTGGACAGTGGCAACACGCTGAAAGCCAACGGCCTTGAGGCGAGAGAAACCATTGCACACATCAGCAGCCGTCTGATCGTTAACAGGGCCGCCATGAAAATGAAATATCACCTGATTGGCGATCTGATTGAAAAGCTGGCAGCGGCGACCACCCGCACCCAGGGTTAGAAATTTTCCAGATACTATGACAAGTCAGTGCATTCGCCGGCTGAATACAGCGGAAAAAAACTTTGATACGCAGCTGGACCAATTGCTGGCCTGGGAAGCGGTTGCCAGCGATGCAGTGGCGTCCGTGGTTGCAGAAATACTGCAACAGGTGCGCAGTCGGGGCGATGCCGCGGTCATCGAGTATACCAATCGCTTCGATCGCCGCGAGCTGGTTCGGGCAGGTGACTTTATTGTGGCATCCGCCGATCTGAACGCGGCTCTGCAGCGTATCAGCCCCGAGGACCGTGAAGCGCTTGAAGTTGCCGCCCAGCGGGTGCGGGACTACCACTACCACCAGATGCAGGAATCCTGGCACTACACTGAAGCTGATGGCACAGTGCTGGGGCAGCAGATTACCCCGATGGCGCGGGTGGGGATTTACGTCCCCGGCGGCAAGGCTTCATATCCCTCCTCGGTTTTGATGAATGCCATTCCAGCTAAGGTTGCCGGCGTTGATTGTGTGAATATGGTGGTGCCAGCGCCGGATGGGAAATTGAATGATCTGGTTCTGGCGGCTGCGGGGATTGCGGGTGTCAATCAGGTGTATACCATCGGTGGTGCCCAGGCGGTGGCGGCACTGGCATATGGTACCGAGACCATTGCTGCAGTGGATAAAATTGTCGGTCCTGGCAATATTTATGTGGCTGCTGCCAAGCGCGCGGTGTTTGGCCGTGTGGCCATCGATATGATTGCGGGGCCATCGGAGATACTGGTGATCTGTGACGGCGGCACCGATCCAGACTGGATTGCCATGGACCTGCTTTCCCAGGCCGAGCACGATGAGATGGCGCAGTCAATTTTGCTGTGCCCGGATGCACAATTCCTCGATAAGGTGGCGGTTTCTCTGCAACAGCTGCTGACCGATCTGCCCAGGGCGCCGGTCGCACGAAAATCCCTGGCCAAACGGGGGGCCTTGATTCAGGTTGGTTCGCTGGAGGAGGCAATAAGGCTTTCCAATCGCATAGCCCCTGAACACCTGGAGGTTTCTGTCGCCGATCCCGAGCGTTTTCTGCCGCAAATACGCAATGCCGGCGCTATCTTCCTTGGTCGCTACACCGCAGAAGCATTGGGGGATTACTGCGCAGGTCCCAACCATGTGCTACCCACCAGTGGTACTGCCCGCTTCTCATCGGCGCTGGGGGTGTATGATTTCCAGAAGCGCAGTTCCGTTATCTATTGTTCCGCCGAGGGCGCTGACAAACTGGGCCGTGTTGCCGGGACGCTCGCCCGCGGCGAGGGATTGGAGGCCCACGCCCGCTCCGCCGCGTTTCGCATCAAGGGTGATACCTCCGGCCAATAAACCGCTCCTCCATGGCCCGGCGGCGGATATTTAACGTCGTTTTTGAGTGGCTGGCGTAGTAACGGTGAGACCTTCCCAGTGCTTTTCAAGGTTGCGTAGCGGTTATACTTTGAGCACCCATGGTGCAAAACTACAGAGATTGCCGAGTCAACAGCGCTTTTTTCCCTGTATGGGTATTACATTGAGCCCGGATGGACTCAGTCAATGTGCGGAATTTTTGTCGCCTGCCAGGCAAGTGCGCGCCACTCGCCTTTTTGTTTGACAAAGGTTCCGGTGTTGAAATAGTGGTTAGCTTCCCCGCTGGTGCTGTCATCAGCTAGCAATTTGAACGCCACAATGGCGGTGTCTCCCAGCAGTCGGATATCAATATCTTCAGCGGTGTAGCGCACGGATACCAGGTCACTGCCTGGGTTTTCCAACCCCTGCATAATCTGGCGCTTACCGAATCGCTTGCCAGCTGAGCTGGTATAGATCAGGTCTTTGGCCCAAAAGCGGCGGTGGACTTCCGCATTGATGGCGGCATTGTTGAGAAAGTGGGTAAGAAGCTGCTTGAGTTTTGCCTGGTCGTCAGCTTGGGCCGGGGCGATGGTCAGTACCAGAAACAGGACCAGGGATAGTGCACGCATCATAAACTCTCAGTGGTTAATCTGTGGCGGTGGATGGCTTGGGTTTGACTGAGACTGTTGCTTCCACGGTATGCGCGGAACCGTCGCGGACAAAGGTGATGGATACGGTATCGCCAGGCCGCAAGGTTGCCATTGTCGCCTCACCCTGCTTGCCATCGCCGATTGGGAGACCATCAATATGTGTCATGACATCCCCCGGCTTGAGCCCTGCAGTGTGGGCGGGGCCTTCATTGTAGATGGCCGTGACCATGACCCCCCCCGCTGAGCTCAGGTTGAACTCCCTGGCCATCTGCGGGCTGATGGCACTGGCCTCTATGCCGAGCCAACCGGGTACCACCCGACCGTAAGCAATAATGTCCTGCATCACTTTAAAGGCGATGTTGGCGGGGATGGCGAAACTGATGCCTCCTGAGTACCCGGACTGGTTGAGAATTGAGGTATTGATCCCCAGCAGGCGCCCCTGTGAGTCAACCAAGGCGCCACCTGAGTTGCCGGGGTTTACCGCAGCATCCGTTTGCAGGAAGTTCTGCAAATACCCACCTCTGCCAGAGTTCTCCAGATGGCGTCCCTTGGCGCTGATGATCCCCTGAGTCACTGTCTGGCCAACTCCAAAGGGATTGCCTATCGCCAGAACGATATCCCCCACCTGAGCGGCTTCGGGTTTCCCGACGGCGATTGAGGTGAGATTGGTGAGTTCAATCTTCAAGACCGCTAGGTCGAAATCTGCATCGCTGCCCACTAGCCGCGCCTGCGCCTCCCGGCCATCTGCCAGCAGGATAACGATGGCGTCGGCCTGGTCGACGACATGGTGATTGGTGAGGATATAGCCTGTATCGCTGACAATCACACCAGAGCCCAGGTTGGATTGCATCCGCTCCCGCTGGGGTACATTCATATTATCGAACAGCCGGCGGAACAGGGGATCACTAAAAAGGGGATGCCGTCGTTGTGGCACGGCTGTACGGGTATAGATATTCACGACGGCGGGGCCGGCGAGATTCACTGCGCGGGCGTAGGATACGGGGCCTTGCCAGTCTTCCATCGCAGGGGAGGGCGCACTGCCGCGCAATTGCGGAAAGACAACCAATAGCAGGGCTGCAATGGCAACACCTACCAGCGAGGGTAGGGCCCACTCCTGTATAAAGCGATTTTGCGACACTCTCGACTCCTCCTTGCGTCGATTATACACACGTCTCTTCAAGGATTCGCTGAGAATCGGGCGTGGTTGTTCTGGGAAAGCCGCTCTGCGACAACCGGTACACGACCGTTTGGCATACCATTCGCGAGATGCGGTGCCGCTGAAATTCTGTTTTGGAGCTCATCTACAGCACAGTGTTGCCCATCTTGCAGTATGCGGACATTTTTGTATATGCCTGGCATTGGTGTGCCTGAATGGATGCGTATAATGGCCAGTCGAAAATTTAAGATTAACCGGCAACTTTTGTTTTTGGAGACCAGACATGTCCCTAGTTCGCCCCCACGGCAGTGTTGAGCTGCAGCCGCGTTTTGTCTATGACAGTGAGCGGCATCACCGGTTAATGCACGAAGCGGAATCGTTGCCCTCTATCGTGGTTAGTTCTGCCGCCGCCGCCAATGCCGTGATGCTGGGTGCAGGTTACTTTAACCCTCTGCACGGCTATATGAATCTCGCAGATTCCCTGAGTGTGGCGGAGACACTGCGCACGGTGGATGGCCTGTTCTGGCCGGTGCCCATATTAAATCTCGTAGAGGATGTCAGCGCGATTGAAGGGGCCTCCCGCATTGCATTGCGCGACCCGAATGTCGAAGGAAACCCGGTGTTGGCAGTGATGGATGTGGAGGCCATTGAAACTCTATCCAGCGAGCAAGTGGGTCTTATGGCCAAACAAGTTTTTGGTACCCTGGATAAACAGCATCCCGGCGTAGCGACTTTCCAGTCAACGGGCCGCAAGCTGGTTTCTGGCCCCATTGAGGTGCTCAACTTCAGCTATTTCCAAAATGATTTTCCGGATACTTTTCGAACCGCGGTTGAAATCCGCAATGAATTTACTGAGCGTGGCTGGAGCCGGATTGTCGCTTTCCAGACCCGCAATCCCATGCATCGCGCCCACGAGGAACTGTGCAAAATGGCCCTGGAGGGTGTGGGAGCAGATGGTGTCCTGATTCACATGCTGCTGGGGCAGTTAAAACCGGGGGATATTCCCGCACCAGTGCGCGATGCCTCTATCCGCAAGATGGTGGAATTATACTTCCCCGCCAATACGGTGATGGTGACTGGTTACGGCTTCGATATGCTCTATGCGGGCCCGCGCGAGGCGGTACTGCATGCTGTATTTCGTCAGAACTGCGGCTGCAGCCACCTGATTGTCGGTCGTGATCACGCAGGTGTAGGTGACTACTACGGGGCCTTTGATGCACAGACTATCTTCGATGAGCAAGTACCCGGTGGTGCCCTGGAGATCGAGATTTTCCGAGCTGACCATACAGCCTACTCAAAGAAGCTGAATAAAGTTGTGATGATGCGCGATGTACCGGATCACACCAGAGAGGATTTTATTCTCCTGTCCGGCACAAAAGTACGCGAAATGCTTGGTGGTGGTATTGCACCTCCGCCGGAATTCTCCCGCCCGGAAGTAGCAAAAATCCTGATGGATTACTACCAAAGCCTTTGAAGGCAGAAATACAAAAGGCGGATCGTCCCCGCCTTTTTTGTTTGCAGTTCAGGCCGCTCCACTCCTGTTCCTGGCGTGGGAACTCTCAGCTTCCGGCATGGGCCTCTTTGTCCAGGTCGTAGTCCTCGGCCAGGGTCCCTTTGGTGCCCGGTTCTTTCGGTGCCCAATCCCGGGGTGGTTCCATATCCTTCAGTTGACTATCGTCATTTTGCAGCTTGCCGCTACCGGCTTCGAGCATTTGTCGCCCGATATCCTGATTGGAGAGGCGCAGGGCGCTATTGGTCAGGTATTCGTGAACGTCCCTGTAGCTCTCAGTGAGGTTGTGAACCAGTTGGGCGGTCTGGTCAAAGTGCTCGTTGACCTGAAGCTGGAAATCCCGCAATTGGCCGTTGGCTTCTTGCAGACGCTCCTCCAGTTCCTGGGAGCGTTCTCCACTGGTACGCCCGCGGACTGTCAGGAATGCCAGAAAGGCGCCCAGTATCAAGCCGAGGATGCCAACTAGAATTAATACCGATGTAGAGTGCACTTACTACCTCCTCAACTTTCCGTATAGGCACCGGCGATCTGAGTTTGATATTGCAACGGTCGCTATCGGGTTGGTACTTCGCTCCATGACTTGGGCGATGTTCCCAAAGGCAACCCCCCAACTCCATGTGAACGGGTCCAGTATACGTGATTATTCACCCGACATTTAAACTGCTTTGCCAATGTCGGTACAAAGGTCAGCCGCCAGTCCCGGATTACCGCCAATTTCTGGCCGAGTGGGTGGGGTTGAGGATTGGGCAGCCGCTATTGTACTGGGAAGAGCCGGTATCATTCCGGCTTGGGGGTGTCGGTACCTAGGCGGTTTCGCAGAGTATTTGTTAGAGTGCGCGCCGATAAACCCGTTGTTGAAGACCTTTTCCCCTATGTTGTCTGCCAAACCATCTTTAGCTTCCCCCATTGAACGTTACGAAAGTGATTTGCAGCGCCCGGATTTTACCCTGGATCTATCCCAGCGGGCCGCGGTGCAGGCGTTGCAGGATTTGTACCTGCGCTTGGTTGCCCGGGCCGAGCGGGGTGCTATTGCCCGTCTGGTGTCGCGCCTGCGCGGAAATGCGATGGTGCCGGAAACGGGGCTCTACCTCTGGGGCGGGGTCGGCCGGGGCAAGACGTATTTGATGGATGCTTTTTTTGAATCTCTGCCATTTGCACAGAAACAACGCACGCACTTCCACCGTTTTATGCGCCAGGTGCACAGAGAGTTGAAAGAGTATACAGGGGAGAAGAACCCCCTGGACAAGGTGGCTGACAAGATTGCCCGCCGGGTGCGGGTGTTATGCTTTGACGAATTCTTTGTGTCCGATATTGCCGATGCCATGATCCTGGCGGGTTTGCTAGAGGCGCTGTTTAGTCGGGGGGTGTCTCTGGTGGCCACTTCCAATATTGAGCCTGAAGGGCTTTACAAGGATGGCTTGCAAAGAGCGCGGTTTTTGCCGGCCATCGATTTGCTTCAGTGCAACACCAAGGTGGTCAACGTTGATGGCGGTATCGACTACCGCTTGCGCACCCTGGAAATACTGGAACTCTACCACACACCTTTGGGCAGGGCGGCAGAGGACAGCCTGGCCTATAGCTTTGCGCAGTTGAGTGTGGATGGCTGTGAAGTGCGCAGCAATGTGCAATTGCAGGTGGAAGGGCGGCCCATTCTGGCCCTGAAAGTGGCGGATGATGTCGCTTGGTTTAACTTTGCCGACTTGTGTGATGGTCCCCGCTCCCAGAATGACTATGTAGAACTGGCGCGGGAGTTTCAGACCATACTGCTGGCGGCGGTCCCCAGGTTTGATGCGCGAATGGATGCCCAGGCAAGGCGTTTTATTCACTTGATCGATGAACTCTATGATCGCTGTGTAAAGCTGGTGGTCTCTGCCGAGGTGCCGGCTGAGCAGCTATACGGTGGACATCACCTGTGCTTTGAGTTTGAACGCGCGGTCAGCCGGTTGCTCGAAATGCGCTCCCGCGAATACCTGGAGCGCGCACACAGGCCCGGGTAAGGCTGGTGAGGGCGGTGGCTCAGGTTGAAAATGGCTTGAAATGCCAACACGCCTTTTGTACTATCCGCGCTCTTTTGTGGGACGGCCCCCAATCCAGGGGCACATACAGGTGTTTATAACATGAAGACTTACAGTGCCAAGCCAGAAGCGGTAAAGCGCGACTGGTACATTGTTGACGCTGCGGACAAGACTCTCGGCCGTATTTCTGCCGAGATCGCCCACCGCCTGCGCGGCAAGCACAAGCCTGAATATACGCCCCACGTGGACACTGGCGATTACATCATCGTGATCAATGCCGAAAAGGTCCGCGTGACCGGCAACAAGGCCATAGACAAGATCTACCATAGTCATTCCGGCTACCCTGGTGGCCTCAAGTCCATCAGCTTTGAGAAGTTGATTGAGAAGGCCCCTGAGCGCACGATTCAAAGCGCCGTTAAAGGCATGCTGCCGAAGGGCCCGCTGGGCCGCGCCATGTTCAGGAAGTTGAAAGTTTACAGTGGCAGTGTACATCCGCATGCGGCTCAACAGCCGATTGAACTGGCGATCTAAACGGGAATAATTCTGATGGCAACTACTCAATACTATGGTACCGGCCGCCGCAAGACCTCCACCGCCCGCGTGTTTGTCGTGCCTGGAGAGGGAAAGATCATTGTGAATGGTCGGGCCCTGGACGAATACTTCGGCCGTGAAGTGGCTCGTATGATCGTGCGCCAGCCGCTGGAAAAAGTCGATATGGCAGAAAAATTTGACATCAATGTCACTGTAAAAGGCGGTGGTTCCTTTGGCCAGGCGGGTGCTATCCGCCACGGCCTGACCCGTGCTCTGATGCAGTACGACGAGGCGCTTCGCCAGCCGCTGCGCAGCGCAGGCTACGTGACCCGCGACGCCCGCGAAGTAGAGCGTAAAAAGGTGGGTCTGCGCAAAGCACGCAAGAAGCCACAGTTCTCCAAGCGTTAATTTTTGGGCCCGGCACATGCCGGGCTTTTTTTATTCCGCAGTTTGCCTGTCGCGCGTATCTTGACGGATTTTGCTCGGTTTGTCGCAGTTTCACTGCGCGATTTCCGGTGCCTCCATGTCTTTGCCTTGTATCAAAATGGCATTTTCTTTAACATTGCGCGGATTTGTATCCGCTTGATTTGTGGGGTTTATTCGCTCAGGCAATGTGCCGGGGCGGGACTGCTTTCAAGACTTTTTGAGTTTGGGCCAGCGCTTCCCCTGTGTATCCGGGATCGCTGTGATGGGAGAATTAGGTCATGAGTGATGACGGTGTAAATGCAGGACGGCGCCGTTTTTTGACCGCTGCCACCTCAGTTGTCGGTGGTGCGGGTGTGGTTGGGGTCGCCGTCCCTTTTGTCGCCTCCTGGAATCCGAGTGCCAAGGCAAAAGCTGCGGGTGCTCCAGTTAAATACAATATCAACAAGCTGGAACCGGGCCAGATGGTGACTGTTGAGTGGCGGGGCCAGCCGGTATTTGTGGTGCGCAGAACCACCGAGGCACTGCAGAATCTGGAAAAAGTGGTGCCGCTACTGCGTGACCCGAACTCAGAAGAATCTATCCAACCGGCGTATGTCAATCCGGAAAACCGCGCTATCAAGCCGCATTTGCTGGTTTTGGTTGGCCTGTGTACCCATTTGGGCTGTGCCCCCATTTACCGGCCTGAAGTTGGTGCCACTGACCTCGGTGGCAGCGAGTGGCTCGGTGGCTTCTTTTGCCCCTGCCACGGTTCCAAGTACGATATGGCCGGCCGTGTGTATAAGGGTGTTCCCGCACCGACCAACCTGGTGGTGCCAGCGTATTCCTATGAGAGCGATGACGTCATCGTAATCGGCGTAGACCAGGAGGATACCGCATGAAATGGCTGGCAAATTTCGGTGATTGGGTGGATCAGCGCCTGCCGATTTACCAAGCGTGGGACAGGCATATGGGCAAGTACTACGCGCCCAAAAATTTTAACCTGTGGTATTTCTTTGGGGTTTTTTCCTTAATCGTACTGGTCAATCAGTTACTGACCGGTATCTGGCTGGTCATGAGCTACAACCCCTCTGCTGAGGGCGCCTTCGCCTCCGTCGAGTACATTATGCGTGATGTGGACTGGGGTTGGCTGATCCGCTATTTGCACTCCACCGGTGCCTCTGCATTCTTTGTGGTGGTGTATCTGCATATGTTTCGCGGTTTGATGTATGGCTCCTACAAGCCACCGCGGGAACTGGTGTGGATCTTCGGTATGTGTATCTATCTGGTGCTGATGGCTGAGGCATTTATGGGCTATGTATTGCCCTGGGGTCAGATGTCATACTGGGGAGCCCAGGTGATCGTATCCCTGTTTGGTGCGATACCGGGTATTGGAGAGAGTCTGGTAGAGTGGATCCGGGGGGATTACCTGATCTCCGGTATTACCCTGACCCGCTTTTTCTCCCTGCATGTAATTGCACTGCCGTTAGTGCTGGTACTGTTGGTTGTGCTGCACATCCTTGCGCTGCACGAAGTGGGTTCCAATAACCCCGATGGGATTGAGATCAAGAAAAACAAGGACGAGCAGGGTATTCCCAAAGATGGTATCCCGTTCCACCCTTATTACTCTGTTCACGACCTGGTGGGCATTGCGGTCTTTCTGTTTATCTTTGCTACCGTGGTGTTCTTCTTCCCGGAGATGGGAGGCTTCTTTCTAGAGCATGCCAACTTTGAGGAGGCCAATCCGCTGAAAACACCACCGCATATCGCGCCAGTCTGGTATTTTACCCCTTTCTACGCTGTACTGCGGGCAGTGACCATGGATATCGGGCCGCTGACGGCAAAGTTCCTTGGTCTAGTGACAATGGGTGCTGCGATTGCCGTCCTGTTTGTACTGCCGTGGCTGGATAAAAGCCCGGTGCGCTCGATCCGTTACAAGGGCTGGCTGCCGAAAGCGCTGTTGCTGGTATTTGTTGCCGTATTTATTATCCTCGGCTACCTGGGTGTTCAGTCCCCGACACCTGCACGCAACTTTCTGGCGCAGGTGGGTACCCTGTTCTATTTTGCGTTCTTCCTGACCATGCCTGTTTGGACCAATCCCAAAGCCCGTAAAGGGATGGGTTCCTGGATTGTGAGTGGTGTTTTTGGTTTTCTGTTTCTTTGGATGGCGTTCGAACACTTTATTTACGTTCCTGATGACCCAGAAAAAACAGGATTTGTGAACACTTTTGTGGGATTGGTCACTATTCTATTGGCGGTGTTTTTTGCGGCACTGCCCTGGATTACCAGTCGTGATGAGGTGTATCCGGAGCCGGAGCGTGTCACTAGCCCCTCTGGTGGCAAGACATTCGTAATCCTGTTTATGGGCTTGATCGTGGTGAGCCTGCTGGCGGTGGTTCCCATCAAGGCGGTGGGTGCCGAGTCAAATATTAAGTTGGACCCTATCAGTATCGACTTGCAGGACAAGCCGTCGCTGCAGCGCGGTGCCAAGTACTTTGTCAACTACTGTATGGGCTGCCATGGTGCGGATTACTCCCGCTGGGAACGAGTGGGCACCGATCTGGATATCCCCACTGAGCTGATGATGCAGAACCTGGTTCTGGGTAATGATAAGATCGGTAGCCTGATGCAGATTGCCATGCGCCCGGATGATTCCAAGGTATGGTTTGGTGCCACACCGCCCGATCTGACACTGGTAGCCCGCTCCCGCTCCCCGGAATGGCTCTACACTTACCTCCGCAGTTTCTACCGGGATGACAGTCGTGCAACCGGGGTGAATAACAAGGTTTTCCCCAGCGTGGCCATGCCCCACGTATTGCTTGAGCTGCAGGGGCTTCAGGAGTGTGCCCCCGGGCCAAAGCGCGACCACGGCAAGATCGTGCGCGATGAGCTGGGCAATCCGATTATGGATGCCGATTGTGGTAGCCTACAGGTGGGCAAGATCAAGGGTTCCATGAGCCCCGAAGAGTTTGACCAGGCCATGTATGACCTGGTGAACTTTATGGAATACATTGCCGAGCCGATGGCAGAGGAGCGCAAGCGAATCGGTTTTTACGTGTTGGCGTTTATTGTTGTCTTTTTTGTGTTCGCCTGGCTGCTGAACCGGGAATACTGGAAAGACGTACACCACTGAGGTTCGCCAGTAACTGTTTGACGGGTGGTGGAATTGCTGCGCTGCCCTTTTAGCTTTTGATTACAGGCCGGCGCTCGCCGGCCGACAAGTTTGAGGTAGTTTGACTATGGGTGTGCCTACCAACAAGCGCTCCTCTATGACCTTCTTTTCCGATGGCCAGAGCCATTACAGCCACCGGGTACGCATTGTGCTTGCCGAAAAAGGGGTGTCTGTGGATATCATAGATGTGAGTGCAGACGATAAACCTGCCGAACTCGCTGACCTCAACCCCTACAACTCCCTGCCCACTCTGGTGGATCGGGATCTGGTGCTGTTTGAAACCAAGGTGATGATGGAGTATCTGGACGAGCGTTTCCCGCATCCGCCGCTGCTGCCGGTTTACCCGGTTGCCCGCGCACAGAGCCGCCAGATTATGTATCGCATCGAACGCGACTGGTGTCCGCTGGTTGACAAGGTTCTCGCCGGTGGGAAAGATGCCCCTGCGGCACGCAAAGAACTGCGTGACAGCCTGGCTGGTATAGCGCCGATGTTTGACGACTTGCCGTATTTTTTCAATGAGGAGTTTTCACTGGTGGACTGCTGCATGGCACCGCTGCTGTGGCGCTTGGAACAATTTGAAATCAGTCTGCCCAAAACCAAGCAGGTAAAACCGCTGCTGGACTATATGGACCGTCTGTTTGCCCGTGATGCCTTCCAGCAGAGTCTCACCGAATACGAACGGGAAATGCGCTGAGGACAGTTTGGTGTGAGTAAGTCGGCTATGACATCCAACCGCCCCTATATTCTGAGGGCATTCTATCAGTGGATAACCGATAACCGCTGCACACCCTATATCCTAGTTGACACCCACCTGGCCGGCGTGCTGGTGCCCCAGCAACATGTCAATGACGATGGTCAGATTGTGCTGAATATTTCTGAGAGCGCCACTGTCAGCCTGACTATGGATAACTATGCCATCCGCTTCAGTGCCCGTTTCAGCGGTGTACCCACCGATATACAAGTACCGGTAGGAGCGGTAGTTGGTATTTATGCTCGCGAGAATGGTCAGGGGATGGTGTTTGAGGCAGAGGAAACTCCCGAGCCACCTGAACCCACACCACCCACCAGCCTGGGGAAAAAATCGATGAAGAAACCGGCCCTGCGGGTTGTGAAATAACAGAATCACGGGTTCAAAGTGCCGCATAAGCACTCCTTTTATTGATAAGAATGTGTTCTTCTTTTGTGCGGTGAGTCCGTGCATACGCTGCTGCAAGCTGCGTATAATGGCCTGTTATTTTTCCAACGCTGACTTGTCATGCCGTCGTATCTGCAGTGGCTGCGTTTTTTCTGGCTGCCCGGGCTGATTCTGATACTGCCCTTCGCACACTATCTTCCCTGGCTGGATCTCGGACCTCTGTACAATAAACAGTTGCCATTTTTTCTGTTGGGCGCTGCGCTGGTACTCAGTGTTCTATACCGTTCCAGCCGGGTTGCACTCGCCTCCGGGCTTTTCTTGCTCTTGTATGCTGCCACCAGCCTTGGGCTTCTGCCGGAGGGAGTGCAAGGATTGCCTCTGTATCTGGCGTTGATGGCTCTCAACCTGATGCTGATTGCCTGTGCTCGGGATCGCGGTGCCCTGAGCCTTATTGCGCTTGCTTGGTTGTTAGTACTGATTGCGCAGGGAATGGCTCTCTTTTTATTACAGGAGTGTTGCAGACCCCTTTCCTATCAGTTTGTGCTGGAAAACCTGCCTGTCTGGGTATCTGAGGACAGGGATGCGTCTGTGATATTACCGCTGCTGGTCTGTGTCGCGGCAGCTGCGGGCGCGTCTCTTTTGTTCATCCTGTTCCCCGGGCCCGCAGTGGCGGGACTGTTCAGTTGTACCCTGCTTCTGAGCTACGGAATTTGGACCGGGTTGCCACTGGTGCCTATTGCATCTGCGGCCGGTTTGCTCCTGATCCTCTCTTTACTGGGAGCCGGATATGAATTTGCTTTTCGCGATGCGCTGACCGGGCTGTTGTCGCGTCGTGCCTTTTACTACCATATGCTGGCGCCGGGTCGCCACTACAGTCTGGCGATGATTGATATTGACCATTTTAAAAAGCTCAATGACCGGTTTGGCCACCAGACAGGAGACCAGGTGCTGCGCATGGTGGCAGGCCTGATCAACCGACACACCACCGGGCGGGTATTCCGTTTTGGCGGTGAAGAGTTCGCGGTGGTGATACCCGGCCGGGACCGCATGGGCGCCGAAAAAGCATTGGGGCACTTGTGTGGGAAAATCGCTGCTTACCCCTTGCGGTTACGAGCCGCTGGCCGCCTTCGGGATCGCATGATTCCGGGCCGAAGCGGCCAACGGATCAAGGTCACGGTCAGTATTGGTCTGACCCATCGCGAAAAGTCCTTGAAGAAGCCAGATGCGGTCTTGAAAGCAGCAGATCTGGCCCTGTACAAGGCCAAGCGCAGCGGTCGCAATCGCCTGTGCGTTCACGTTGAGGCGAGAGATCAATCAACAAAGTGTAAAAGTGGCACTTAATTTCTTGTTTGTATTGGTGAATACGCTGGCCCCACCCGATACTGCAAAACAGGGTAAAGCAGGGAGATTCGACGTGCGATTACTCAGTCACACAATCGGAATCCTCACCAATCCGGAAAAGGCCTGGAAAGCCATCCGAGCGGATCGACATTCATTCTTTCTGGTATTCGTGACTCATGTACCCTTCCTTGCCCTGATACCTACGGTTGCCGGTTATTTCGGTGTCACCCGAGTGGGATTCCAGGTGGGAGGGCACTTGGCCAGACTGACGCCGGAGAGCGCTGCAGTATTGTCTGTGGTCACCTATTTTGCTCTGCTGGCCGGAGTTTATTGTCTGGGAGAGTTTATTAATTGGATGGCCAGATCCTATGGTGTTGAAGGGGATGAGCCCACCCGGCACTATGAAGGGACGGCACTTGCGGTATTTATCACAACGCCAATTTTTTTCGCCAGTATTGTGGTGCTTTACCCGCACCCGTGGCTGACTATGGCTGCAGTGGGCATCGCCGGTGTCTATTCCATCTACCTGGTTTTTGCCGGGATTCCGATTTTGATGAATATGAATAAGGAGCGGGCCTTCCTCTACGCCTGTGCCGTGCTGACTGTGGCCTTGGTCATGATGGTGACCGTGCTGATCACTTCGGTAATTTTATGGAGCATAGGTATTGGTCCTGTTTACCAGCATCATACCCCGTGACGGGAAAACCAGTCAGGCATATGCCGGTTTGTTTATCGGGAAGAGGCTTTCTCCAGGTTGCTAGACAACAGCGGAGGAATTGGACAGTCCAGGCTGTCGGCTACCGCACGCAGCAGCTCAATCTCCTCGGCTTTAACCACCCCGTTGTGGTTCAGGGTACACACCATCGCCTTGAGCAGCGTAGGCTTTTCCAGCGGATTCATTTGCCCCGCGATAGCAATGGCCTTGTCCAGGCGCGGTAGATTGATGTCCTTTTTGCTTGGCAGTGGCGTAACTTCCAGCGCCATTGCCTTGAGCCCTTGCTCGTAGGCACGTTTCGCCGGTAAATACTGATTGTTGCCAGAATGGGCAATGGCCGCGAGAAGAAAGCGGGCCGCATCCTGACTGGCTCCCTTTTTCCTGGAACGGCGCTGTAGGTCGGGGGTATCCTCCAGGGCGTGTACCAGCACCCGATACAGTGCCCATTCCCAGACTTCGATTTTTCCGTCACTGTGCAGCAGTTTGATCAGATTTCTCTTGAAAATTTGATATTGCTGGGGAACCAAAGCCCTCAGGGCAGGGACGCAGAGGTCCAGCAGCGCCAGGCGCACCGTATTGGGCAGGGGCTGCAGTTGTGGTTCCAGTTGTTGTATTTCCCGCACAACAGCGGGGTGGGCGATTTTTTTCAGCAGCTGACGTTGAGCCTGCTGTTCGTCAGCATCCTTGTGTAGCAACAGGAGGTAGACCAGAGCTCGCGCAGCAAAAGGGTCGTGGGCTGCCTGCTGGATACTGGCGGGAATGGTCTGCAGCAGCCGTTGGCCGAACTGCACCTGCTGTTGGTTAGGATTGGCAATACTGTTGTTCACGGCCTCCAAGGTGACCTGAAACGGTGCCGATTGAACATTGCCCGATCGCTGTGCGGGGTTTGGTGTGGGTGTGAGTGATGATAAAGCGGCACTACCTGTACTTGAATTGGTGTAAAGGCCGTTCCAGTCGGGATCGAGGCGCAAGATACGATCTACCAGCGGTGGATGGGTGGCGAAGAGGGTGAACAGCGAAGGCTTCATACCGCTGGCAAAAAACAAATGGCTGTACTCTGCTGCCTTGCCATTACTCAGTGCAGAGCCGGCGCTGGACCTACCGATTTTTTTCAGGGCGCTGGCAAGGCCGGAATTGTCGCGGGTAAATTGCACCGCCGAGGCATCTGCGAGGAATTCTCGCTGGCGGCTGAGTGCGGATTTGATCAGGTTCCCCAAAAAGGTTCCGGTATAACCCGCGACCATCAGAGTGGCACCGAACCCAGCCAGGACGGCGCGACCGCGATTGCCTCTACTGCTGGAGTAAATGCCGCGTACAAGCCAAAAACCGAGCAAACCAATGACCAGAATACCGTTCAAAAGGCCCACGATACGGATATTCAGACGCATATCACCGTTGAGAATATGGCTGAACTCGTGTGCAACAACGCCCTGTAGTTCATCCCGGTTGAGTTTTTCTATACAGCCGCGGGTGAGGCCGATCACCGCGTCTGTAGGGTGATAACCTGCGGCAAAGGCGTTAATGGCATCCTCTTCGATCAGATAGACATCCGGCACCGGAGTGCCCGAGGCAATGGCCATCTCCTCCACCACATTCAGAGCGCGTCGTTCACAGGCATTTTGTGGAGCAATATTGAGCTTTCGACCACCCAGTGATTCCGCCACCGCACTGCCGCCGGCACTGAGTTGGCGCAGCTTGTGCAGGCTGCCGAGGACCACAATGGCAGCAATGGTCAGGGCGATGCCAAGAATGGTCTGCCACCCCAGCACCTGTTCGATATCTGCCAGTGAGAAAGCCTGGCCGCGGGACAGTGATACCGCCGCCGCGGTGGCGAGTGTGGTAAGGCCGACCAGCAGGGCCACTGCCAGGGTGAATAATCCAACCAGCAAGCCACTGTTACGCCTGGCGCGATCCTGGTACTCGAAGAAGTTCATTGCTCAAAATTCAATGCGGGGCGCTGTCTGAATGACCTCGGTATTGGCAAATTCCAACAGGCGGCCGTCGGCGCGATGGCCAAAGAATGCGGCCAGCAAAACCGGGGGAAAGTGCTGCTTGTAGATGTTGTAACTGGTTACGCAATCGTTGAAAGCCTGGCGGGCGAACGCAACCTTGTTTTCGGTACTGCTCAGTTCCTCGGTAAGCGCCATCATATTGTGGTTGGCTTTCAGATCGGGGTAGGCCTCCATGACTGCGCTGAAACGCCCCAGGGCGTCAGTCAGGGTGTTCTCGGCTCGGCCCAGGTTGTCGATGGCACTGGCACTTGACGGGTTGGACGCCGCTGTTTTGAGATCATTGATGGCAGTATTGCGTGCGCTGGTTATGGCGTCGAGGGTTTCCCGCTCATGTTTCAGATAACCTCTGGCGGTTTCCACAAGGTTGGGAATCAGGTCGTGGCGCCGTTTCAGTTGCACCTCGATCTGGGCAAAGGCGTTCTCATTGCGGTTTTTGAGGGCAACCAGCCTGTTGTAGATGCCGACAATATAAAACAACAGTGCGGCAGCGATGACCAGCGTGATGAAGCCTGTTATTTCCATGAGCCCTACCGCCATTTTTCTTTTCTGTATGGCGCCGATAATAGCATGCCCCTCAGCTTCGGGCAGTGAGGGTTGTTGCCCACTTTCTGGCAAAGCAGCCCACTGCTTCGGCTATAATGCCGCGACATTAGCAATCCGTGCCGCCACAAACAGGGGTGTCAGCACAGAATGTGGAGCAGACAGAATGAGTGACATAACTTCAGACCCCGTAGTGATCGCCGGGGTGGCGCGCACACCAATGGGCACCATGCAAGGTAACCTGTCGGCACTGAGTGCCCCGCAATTGGGTGCAGCTGCCATTCGTGCAGCCCTCGAGGATGCCGGTGTGGCGCCCGCGGATGTGGATGAGGTTCTGATGGGTTGCGTGCTTCCGGCGGGTGTCGGGCAGGCGCCGGCGCGCCAGGCTTCGTTGGGCGCGGGAATTCCTGACAGCACGCCCTGTACCACCGTCAATAAGGTCTGTGGTTCCGGTATGAAGACCGTGATGATGGCGCGAGATGCCTTACTGCTGGGTGAGGGCAAGGTCATTGTTGCCGGTGGTATGGAAAGCATGAGCAATGCACCCTATCTGCTGGCAAAGGCCCGCGCCGGCATGCGCCTGGGGCACGGAGAAGTGAAGGACTCCATGTTTCTCGACGGCCTGGAAAATGCCGAGGATGGGAAGCTGATGGGTACCTTCGCCGAGAGTACCGCCGACAAGTACGGTTTTACCCGTGAGGAACAGGATGCCTTTGCCATGGAATCCCTGGCGCGCGCTCAGGCGGCGATAGAAAAGGGGGACTTCACTCGTGAAATTGCCCCTGTGACGATTACCACGCGCCGTACGGAGGTGAAGGTGGGCGTGGATGAAGCTCCAGTCAGTGCCCGTCCCGATAAGATTCCCCAATTGAAGCCCGCTTTTCGCAAAGATGGCACAGTCACAGCAGCCAACGCCAGCTCTATCTCCGATGGCGCTGCGGCCCTGGTGCTGATGCGCAGGAGTGAAGCGGACAGGCGTGGTCTCAAGGTACTGGCGATTTTGAAGGGCCAGGCCCAGTTTGCCCGCGAACCGGAGTGGTTTACCACCGCCCCTGTGGGCGCTCTGCACAAACTGCTGGAAAACACGGGCTGGTCAGCAGTCGATGTTGACCTGTTTGAGATCAATGAGGCTTTTGCGGTGGTGACCATGGCGGCCATGCGGGAATTGGACCTGCCCTGGGAAAAGGTCAACGTGAATGGTGGTGCCTGCGCCCTGGGCCATCCACTGGGTGCCAGCGGTGCCCGTATCCTGATCACCCTCTTGGCAGCAATGGAAAAGCGCGATGCCAAGAAGGGCATTGCCAGCCTGTGCATCGGCGGCGGCGAGGCCACCGCAGTGGCCATTGAGCGGGTCTAATCTGCACCGCTGATGCTATCTTGCGGATCAAAACGGAAGCTGGGGCTCCCGTTTTGATCCGATGCCAATACCCGGTGAATTTTTTCTGTCCGGGACCGATGCGGAGCTAGTTGATGTACTCTACCGCTTTCACCACTTTTTGCACCCCACCGATCGAACGGGTCACATCTGCCGCGCGCTCAGCTTCCGCCTGGGTCAACAGTCCCATCAGGTAAACCACCCCATTTTCTGTAACCACCTTGATGCGCCCGCTGTCAATTTCCTTATTGGTGAGCAGGTTGGTTTTCACTTTGGTCGTTAACCAGGCATCGTTGGTGGTGGCGAGCAGGCTGACTTTGCCGCGGATCTGGGTTTCATTGTACACCTGGCGCACATTCTGTACCTGCCCCGCAGTGCGCCCAGCGAGCAGGCGCAACTCCTGATCGGGAATTTGCCCGGTAAGTAATACCACCCCATTGAAAGAAGTGACACCAATATATGCGGCTTTCAGGTCCGGATGTGCCTTATTGATATTCACCTTGACGATCGTCTCGATTCTCTGGTCATCAATATAGGTGCCCAGTGAGCGCTTGCCGGGGTCCTGTTGGATAGGGCCGTCATGTGTGGCCTCCAGCACGGTACTGCACCCGGCAAGTAGAAAAAGTGCAGAAACCATCACTAAAAGGCGTTTTTGCAAGGATCGCTGTCTATTTTTCATGGTTTAGTCCTCATAGCCACCGAACAGGCTGCTGTCGATTAAGTCGGAGAGGCAAAATATCGTCAGCAGGTGTACTTGATGTACCTCAGCCGAGACCTCAGAAGGCACGCGCAGTTCAATATCGTGTGTATTCAACAGGCTTGCGCAGTCGCCACCATCACCACCGGTAAGGGCCAGTATACCCATATCGCGGTCCTGCGCAGCGCGCATGGCCTGTACCAGGTTGGGATCGCGGCCGTGGCTGGTGATAATGACGAGCAGGTCACCTGGCTGGCCCAGGGCACGCACGGGGCGGGCAAAGGTATCGGCAGGGCCATGGTTTTCCGCGACAGCACCCATAGAGACCCCATCGCTGTTCAGGGCCATTGCCGGTAGGCCGGGGCGTTCGCGCTGGAAGCCCCCGGTAAGCTGCGAACTGAAACTCTGCGCAAGGGCACCGCTGACACCATTGCCACAGAGCAGCACTTTGCTCTCAGCCAGCAGTGTGTGTACTACCATCTGGCTGGCTTCCGCGATCAGCGGTGCCAGTATTTCACCGGCATTCATGGTGGCTTCCAGGCTGTGGTGAAAAAGGGTTACGACTCGCTGTTCCATTGTGTCCTTAATTCGGGCGAAGTGTTGTTCGCCACTTTCTGTCACGGTAACTCTCGGTGCTGCTCAGGCTTCAAAGGCATTCTTGATCCACTGGATATTTTGCGCATTGCCGTCTATGGCAAGGACATCAAAGCGGCAGGGACAGTCCAGTTTGTGTTCTTGTAGAAAGCCGCAGGCGGCGGCAAGCAGCTTCTGCTGCTTGCGCGCATCCACGCTGGCACCCGCACCACCGAAGTGATCACTGCGGCGAAAGCGGACTTCCACAAACACTACAGTATCACTGTCCCGGGCGATAAGGTCTATTTCTCCGAAGCGACTGCGGTAGTTGCGCTCGATGATGACCAATCCCGCGCGCCGCAAGTAGCGTGTGGCTTTGTCTTCCATCTGTGTGCCGACAGTGTCACTGGTGTGCTTACAAATTTCGCTGTCCTCGTCTATTGGCCGCTTTCCCGCAATGCGGGAAGCGATTCCACAGTGGTAATCGGCACCGGCACTCCCTTTTCAACCTGAGCCCAGATCTGCTCGCGCAAGATACGGCCATCTGCGCTCAGGCTGAGGGCGCCGGTGAGGCCATACAGCTTGTACCGGGGAAACTGACGTAGTAGGGGGATGCGTGGGTAGAGGCGGAAAGCATCGGCGCCAAGGGCGTAGAGGCGGGCAAAGGCCGGTGCCGGATCAGTCTGCAGTTCGATATCCCGCTTGGTCTGGTTGTTTTCAAACAGCCAGGGCAGAGCGGTAAAGCGAATGCCGTTGATGTCTCTATCGGGGTGGTTGCTGCCCACAAACACCTGGGAGGTGGCATACACCGGCAGATCCCCAGCGTAATAGTAAGTCAGCATGGGGTTGATCTGGCGCGCCTGCTGGGGGAGTGCGGCCAGAAATACCATGTCCACATCGTCGCGGCGGCGTGGAGTGAATGCCAGAGGTGCAGACAGGCGGCTTTGAAGTGCTTTCTTACGTGCCTCACTGGCGGGGATTAAAAGGGCATCACTGACCAGGTTGGAGAATTTGCTGTTGGGGGAGAACGTTTTACTGACGGCGACAGTTCCGCCGAGTTGCTGCCACTCTTCCTGAAAGGCCTGCGCACCGCGCTGCCCCCAGCTGCTGTCTGCCGCGAGTACCATCGCCTGGCGGTGCCCTTGGTGATAGGTGTGTCGGGCGATTTGGCGTGCCTCGTCCTCCACAGCCAGGCCGAACTGTACCAGGTCTTGGCTGAGGCGCCCCCGATCGCCATAGTTCAGGGCCAGGGTGGGTACCGGCAGCTTCTCTGTGGCCAGCAGGTTGGCTACCTTGCTTTTGTCCAGGGGGCCAATAATTAGTTTGGCTCCGGCGTTCACGGCGTTCTGGTAGATTTCTTCGAAAGGCTGCTCGTTTCCGGTGTCGTACACCATTACGCTGGGGGTAGCAGCACCGGCATTCAGAGCGGTGTAGTGTGCCGCCATAAAGCCGTCCCGGATAGCGCGCCCGGCGCTGCCGAGGGGGCCTGAGAGCGGAAGCAGCAAAGCAATGCTGTCCACGCGCTGGCCTGCCAGGCGCTCCAGCAGCTGCAGGGCTTCTGGGGGGTGGATACTCGCAGGATGTGTCGGCCAGCGTTCGCGCCAACGCTTGAGGGCAACCAGTTGTGAACCGATGTCGGTCTGGGTATCACGGCCCAACAGAGCGAGCTGGTACCAGCCGCGCATCTGAGTATCGCTGCTACCAGCGGCGCGCGTCTGTAGCTCGCTGGAGGGCAGTTGAGTCAGTAGCTGCCAAAGGCCGTTGTTGTTCTGCGTGATTGCCTCGTCGGTTTGCGCCAGAAAAGCAATCTCCCTGCGCTCACTGATGGCGTTGTCCAGATTGCCCAAAAGACCCCACAGGTCTGCGCGCAAGCTGCGCAGGGGCAGTGCCGTCGATTGCGGCAATCGGGGCCAAACTGTGTCCAGGCGCGGCGAGGTTGCCAGTGTGAGAGCCTCAAAGAAATCGTCACTGTCGACGAGCAGATTGCCGTAAACCTGTGCATAGCTGGCATAGAGAGTGTCATCCAGTTGCGCGGGAATAATGCTGACCACAGCTTCCCTGGCTGTCTCATTATCCCCCAACTCGCGTAGAATGGCGGCCGCTTGCAGGCGCTGCTGGTCCCTTGCGGGAGCGGGCAATGCCTCCGCACTGTACAACAGATGCACGGCATCATTGTGGCTGATTGAGTGGCTCGGGGGGTAGGACGGCCTGTATACCCCCGATCGCGGGGCTGGGGTCTGGCAAGCAGCCAGTACCAGTGCAACAGCTGCCATACTGGCGATCACAGTAGAGGTGCGCCTGGAAGAGGCGGACATAATCTTCTCCCGCAATAATGATATTTGGAGTGAACACCTATGGGGCCTGAATTGGGGCTGCTTTATATTGTCGCTACACCCATTGGCAATTTGGCCGATATGGTACCGCGAGCTGTCGAAGTTCTACAATGTGCCGATCTGGTTGCCGCTGAGGACACACGTCACAGTCAGAAACTCTTCTCCCATTTCAATATCGATTCTCCGCTGTTGGCATATCATGAACATACCGATGCCAGGCGCACTGGTCAGATACTACAGCGCTTGGAGCAGGGGCTGACGGTGGCGCTGATCTCGGATGCAGGTACCCCGCTGATTTCCGATCCGGGCTATCGATTGGTGCGCACAGCGCGCGAGCGAGGCATTCGCGTGGTGCCAATTCCCGGTGCCTGCGCTTTCATTGCGGCCCTGAGTGCCGCTGGCCTGCCCAGCGACCGCTTCAGTTTCGAGGGGTTTTTACCCGCTAAGGGTGGTGCGCGGGAACGGGCGCTGCGGGAGTTGGCACGGGATACCCGCACCCTGATTTTCTACGAGGCGCCCCATCGGGTGGCCGATACCCTCGAGGCTATGGCTGCGGTTTTTGGGGGAGAGCGCGAGGCGGTGATTGCCCGCGAGGTCAGCAAAGCCTTTGAGACCTTCCAATTGATGCCACTGCGCCAATTGGCCAGTTGGGTGCGTGCAGACAGCAATCAGCAGCGCGGAGAGATAGTAGTACTGGTGCGTGGTAACGAGCGTCGTTGTGAGAGCGCGCTTGATGATGAAGCACAACGGGTCATGTCCCTGCTGCTGGCTGAGTTACCCCCGAAAAAAGCCGCCGCTGTGGCAGCGGAAATCACCGGGGTGCCCAAAAAGGTACTGTACAACTGGAGCCTGTTGCGAAAAAAAGAGGGCGATTGATATTCCCCTGCGGGATAAGCCTGTTGCAATCTGCCAGACGTCTCATTACTCTTCACGGCGAGCTGGCCGGGCAATCGCCATCGCCTTGTGCGGTGGAGGAAAGTCCGGGCTCCATAGGGTGGAACGCCAGGTAACGCCTGGGGGGCGCGAGCCTACGGAAAGTGCAGCAGAGAGTAGACCGCCGATGGCTCCCTCGGGAGCACAGGTAAGGGTGAAAGGGTGCGGTAAGAGCGCACCGCGCAGCTGGTAACAGCCTGTGGCATGGTAAACCCCGTTCGGAGCAAGACCAAATAGGCCCTCTACAGGTGTGACCCGCACTGAGGGTGGGTAGGTCGCTTGAGGTGTCTGGTGACAGGCATCCCAGATGAATGATTGTCCTCGACAGAACCCGGCTTACAGGCCAGCTCGTTTGTCCTATCGCTTGCCTACCGCGGTAGCTTGTTGGCGCGCTGCGGCCCGGTTGGGGCGTGTATCATTTAACCACTGTTGCACACATACACTTTTGCCATAGTCCATCATCGGTACTCGTGTATCCTTCAAATACTCTGATCTGATACGAAACAGAGAAAGGCGTATGTCGGGTCATCCCATGATGGTGAATAATCGCTGTGCAGCCCCTGGTATGAGTGCGAATTCAACTCCTTCTATTAGGTGGCCACGCGTGAGTCGGTGATAGGGGTTGCTTAATACGAGATTTCGGCCAAACAACCATAGGTACCTTGTCACAATAGAGTAACCGGTTGAGAGTTTCTATGTCCCTTGCGAAACAGATCGAAGAAAAACTTACGGCGAGTTTTGCCCCAGAATACATTGACGTCCAGTGCGAAAGCCATATGCACAATGTGCCGGAGGGATCGGAAATGCACTTTCGAGTGGTCCTGGTCAGTGAGGCTTTTCACTCACTGGGAAAAGTACAGCGGCACCAGGCAGTCTATTCTGTCCTTGGCGAGGAAATGGCTGGTCCCATCCATGCACTTGCCTTGCATGTCTATGCGCCGGATGAATGGGAAGGTGAAGCCCCTGTAAGCCCCGAATGCCAGGGGGGCGGAAAAAATAAAGGGCAAATGTAACCCCGTACACTGCAGGCAATGCCACACACTATTGCATCACTATGTAAGCGCGATTGTTATACCGCGCTTGGCACTTTCGCGTCAGGCAGGAAGTCGGAGGATTTGGCTACAAATGCAGGTTGAGGCCAATATAGGGACCTTTGATGTCAATATCGCTCTGCAGATCGTCCAGTTCTTCCAGGTCCAGGCTCATTACCCGGTAGCCGGCCTCGAAAGCCAGGTCCAATACCGGTACAAAATTCCAACGTACCTTGGCGGTCAAGTCGGTGTGGGTGTCGCCGCGATAGGCGGTGCCGTTACCCTGGGCAATCAAAGACCAGCCGGTAAATGGCAGATCGAAGCGCGCCATGGCATAGACCATGGGCAGATAACCGGTAAGATCGACGGTTTCTGACTGGGTTTCATTGACAGCAGTAAATTCACCACTGTACCTGCGCGCAGTCAGGCCCAGGTCCAGATTGACCCAATTGTCCAGCAACTCGTAGTAAAAGGTGGCATCGGTGTGGCTGAGATTTAGATTGGTGTTGATTTCGGAGCCTACTGCGAAGGTTTCGTCATCAAAAGTGACAGCGCTTTTCAGATGGGCGCTGCCATCGGTGTCAATGTTGCTGTGGGCGAGCAGCACATTGGGTACCAGTGGAATTGGGTGTTCCAGGGCGGCCTGAAAGGTGGTGATGTTGTCCTCACTAAGGGAGAGGTTGTCCAGATCATAGTTATCGCTACCGATAGCACCGGTATACCCCGGTAGCCAAACGCCGGCGGTGGCGTCAATGCCGAGAATCGTATCTGCGCTGGCGGCGTTAAAGGCGAATAGGGCGCACAGGGTAATGGCGGACTTGTTCATGGATTTTCTCTGTGATGAATTCGCCGAGGAGTGTACAGATAAACCGCTTCATTGCCATTATAGGCCGCACATTTTTTTACATTTCTTTTTGCGTGGATTAGCATAGAAAGCGATTTGGGCCAGTGACATCTCCGTCGACAGTCTATTCGGGCTTTACTTTCCTCCAGGTCCGGGCAGTTCCGGAAATAGTTCCGCTAAGTCTATCCAAGTGAATTTCAATGCCTTTGATGTGTAGTATTACAATTGATGCTATGCATACTCCTGAACGGTTATACAAAGTGTCTGGTAGACAGTATTGATCACACCCAATGGATACTGATGATACTCTCCACTCCAAATTTGAAATTCCCAAATGCAATAAGGATGCAACTTTCAAATCCTGCCACCAGTGTGCGGGCCATCTGGCTCCAAAACAAAAGTACGAGCGCACTGGGCAAAGGACTGCAGCTTGATGAATGCATATTAGGTAGGTGTTACCATATAACTGCAATAACCATTTCCTTTGATAGAGAAAGGGAACGAGCTGGAATCCCATCAGGGTTTTTTTCCACTGTACGCAAGATATATTGTGAATCCCCCCGGGTTTCTCGGAGGCTAACTTTCTTGAGAGAATTAGCCAATGAGCAAACGACCTGGATACTCTCCCGAAGTACGGGAACGCGCAGTTCGCATGGTGTTGACCGGCGAGCACGAGCACCAATCACGCTGGGCAGCGATCACATCTATCGCTTCCAAGATCGGCTGCACACCCGAGACCCTACGATCATGGGTCAACAAGATGGAAGTCGACAATGGTACTAAACCCGGCACCACCAGCAGCGACGCAGCCCGCCTCAAAGAGCTGGAGCGCGAAGTCCGTGAGCTGAAACGCGCTAACGAGATCTTGCGCAAGGCTGCCGCTTTTTTCGCCCAGGCGGAGCTCGACCGCAAACCGAAGTAATGGTGGCATTCATTGACCAGGAACGTGAGGCGCACGGTGTCGAGTCAATCTGTGAGGTTCTGCCGATTGCACCGTCGACCTTCTACCTCTGCAAGCATCTACAGGCCAATCCAGAGCAACGCTGTGCGCGCGCTCAACGTGACGATGAGCTGAAGCCTGAGATCCAGCGGGTCTACGAAGAAAACCACCGCGCCTATGGTGCACGCAAGGTCTGGAAGCAGCTTAACCGCGAGGACGTAAAGGTCGCCCGCTGCACAGTTGAACGGCTGATGAAGGTACTGCAATTGGAAGGTGTTCGAAGAGGCAAACGTTGCGTTACGACTATCCCGGATGGGCTGGCCAACAAGCCGCTGGATCTGGTGATTCATGAGCCAATAATTTAGAGAAGTTACCGAACTCAAAAATACCCATGCAAAACAGGCGTTGTCGATTTGAACCATGATCGGCCATCGACCGAGTGTGACCGTCGTTACCCATAAGACGTTGTATCAAGCTCTGCGAAGAAGATATAACGGATACAAATGCGGGTAAGTTTGATATTGAGTGAATTTACTCAATTTGCTGCGTCGAACAGCATCTGCTGCAGTGCACTGGCGGCGTTACTCAGGGTACGGCCGCGGTGGCTGATCACGCCGAGGTTGCGCAGGATCTGTAATTTTTGCACGGGTAAAATCGCAAGGCTGTTATCCACCAGGGTGTGCGGAAGCACGCTCCAGCCGAGCCCCACACAGGCCATCATCTTGATGGTCTCCAGAAAGTTGGTGGCCAGCTTGGTTGAAAGCTTCAATCCGCGGGCATCAAACTCCCGCTTGATCAGGCGTCCGGTATAGGTATTGAGATCCGGCAGTATGGCGGGGTAGTTGGCCAGGTCGGCCAGCGTCAAATCGGCAATCTCTGTCAGGGGATGGTCCGGCGCCGCCACCACGACACAGGGGTCGGGCCAGATAACCTGTGCATTGAGTTGTGGGTATTCCTTCTGGGCCAGTGTGACTACAGCCAACTCGTATTGGGCTGCCATCAGTGCTTCATAAGCTTGTTCGGAATCCACGAAATCGATGTCCAGGGTTACCTGTGGATAGCGATTGCTGAACGCCCGGAGTACTGGCGGCAGGTGATGCAGGCCCACATGGTGACTGGTGGCGATACGCAGGCTGCCGTTCACAGAACTGCCGAGCGCGCGCAGTTCCCGCTCAGTATCGCTGATCTCATTGAGGATATGGCGAGCTCGGGGGAGCAGGGCCTGCCCGGCCTCGGTCAGTTGCAGGCGCCGTCCAATACGGTTGAACAGAGTAGTGCCAAGTTGCTGTTCGAGGGTCGCAAGACGCTTGCTCACTGCGGGTTGCGTCAGGTGCAACTGAGCCGCTCCTTCTGAGACGGAGCCCCGTTCGGCAATTGCCATGAAAGCCCTAAGCCATTGAATTTCCAAGTGCAGTATCTCTCTCGATACTCTGCAGTGACAGAGTGGACTAGTGGTTGTTGAGTACCTGAAGATACATATTATCCCAAGTAGAATTTTAAATTCCATTAGGGAATACATTTAATAATGAATATAAATTGGTGTTATTTATTGCTGCTGGGTAGACTCAGCCACTCACCCAACTAAGAGGACAGGCTGTGGCTGGGCAGACACTCTACGATAAACTGTGGTGTGACCATCTGGTCAAGACCCTGAATGATGGCTCCGCACTGATCTATATTGACCGTCACCTGATTCACGAGGTGACCTCACCCCAGGCTTTTGAGGGCCTGCGGCTGGCGGGGCGCCAGCCCTGGCGCAAGGATTCGCTGGTGGCCACACCGGATCACAATGTGCCTTCCGAGAGTGCCGAGCGCGCCGCCGGAGTGAGCGGTATTCGTGACGATATTTCCCGCATACAGGTACAGACCCTGGACGAAAACTGCCGGGAGTTTGATGTGGTGCAGTTCGGCATCAATGAACCGGGGCAGGGTATCGTGCATGTTATCGGTCCGGAGACCGGGGCAACACTGCCCGGTATGACCGTGGTCTGTGGTGATTCCCACACCTCCACCCACGGTGCCCTGGGCGCATTGGCTCACGGCATCGGCACCTCCGAAGTAGAGCATGTGATGGCCACCCAGTGCCTGATCCAGAAAAAAATGAAAAATATGCTGGTGCGCGTAGATGGTGCCCTGTGCCCCGGTGTTACTGCCAAGGATGTCGTACTGGCGATTATCGGCAAGATCGGCACTGCCGGTGGTACCGGCTATGCGATCGAATTCGGCGGTGAAGTGATCCGCAGCATGTCCATGGAAGGCCGTATGACCGTGTGCAATATGGCCATTGAGGCCGGCGCGCGTGCGGGCATGGTGGCGGTGGACCAGATCACCCTCGAGTACGTAAAGGGCAAGCCCTATACCCCCAAAGGCAAGCAGTGGGACAGGGCCGTTGAGGCTTGGAAGCACCTGCACTCCGATGACGGTGCCAACTTTGATGTGGTGATCAAACTGCGCGGCGAGGATATCGAGCCCCAGGTCAGTTGGGGAACTTCACCGGAAATGGTAGCGCCGATCAGTGCCCGGGTACCGGATCCCGCTGCCGAGGGTGATGCCACCAAGCGCACCGGCATAGCGCGTGCCCTCGAATATATGGGACTCGAGGCGGGGCAGAAAATCAGTGATATCAAACTGGACCGGGTATTTATCGGCTCCTGTACCAACTCCCGAATCGAAGATCTGCGTGTTGCTGCGGCACTTGCAAAAGGCCGGCACAAGGCAGACAGCGTCAAGCAGGTGCTGATTGTGCCCGGTTCCCAAGCGGTGAAGGCCCAGGCCGTGCGGGAGGGGTTGCACGCAATTTTCACGCAAGCGGGCTTTGAATGGCGCGAACCTTCCTGCTCCATGTGTCTGGCCATGAATGCAGACAAGCTGGGGGCTGGTGAGCACTGTGCCTCAACCTCCAACCGCAATTTTGAAGGTCGTCAGGGATACGGTGGCCGCACTCATTTGGTGAGCCCGGGTATGGCAGCGGCGGCTGCCATTGCCGGGCACTTTGTGGATGTGCGCGAAATGGTGCCGGTGCAAGCGGAAGAGGAGACGGCCTGATGAAAGCGTTTACCCTGCATGAAGGGCTTGTGGTGCCCATGGACCGCGCCAATGTGGATACGGACCTGATCATCCCCAAGCAATTCCTCAAATCCATCAAGCGCACCGGGTTTGGCCCCTACCTGTTTGATGAACTGCGCTATCTCGATGAAGGTTATCCCGGGCAGGATTGCTCCTGCCGCCCGTGCAATCCGGATTTCCCCCTGAATTTCCGCCGCTACCAGGGCGGCTCTGTGTTGCTGGCGCGGGAAAATTTCGGTTGCGGTTCCAGCCGTGAGCACGCTCCCTGGGCGCTGGATGACTATGGTTTTCGCGTAATTATTGCCCCCAGTTTTGCCGATATCTTTTTCAACAATTGCTTTAAAAATGGCTTATTGCCAATTGTGCTGCCGGAAGAAGTCGTGCATTGCCTGTTCGAGGAAACCCATGCGCAGGAGGGGTACAGGCTCACTATTGATCTGGAGCGGCAGCACCTGCGCAAGCCCTGTGGTGAAGTGATCCCCTTCACAGTGGATGCATTCCACAGGCACTGCCTGCTCAACGGTCTGGACCATATCGGCCTGACCCTGGAGCACTCGGAGGACATTCGGGCTTTTGAAACGGCGCGGCGGGAAAAGGCCCCCTGGCTTTTCGATGCAGTTCAATAATTAAAGGAAATTTACGTGACAAAGAAAGTAATGATTCTGCCCGGTGATGGCATTGGTCCGGAGATTGTTGAGCAGGCGATGACAGTACTGGAAGTCGCGTCTGGCAAATTGAATCTGGGGCTGCGTTTTGAGCAGGGCCTAATCGGCGGTGCCTCGATTGACGCCCACGGCGAGCCACTTACTGATGCAACGCTCGAGGCTGCAGGCGACTGTGATGCGGTGCTGCTCGGCGCCGTGGGTGGTTCCCAGTGGGACACCCTGGCGCGGGAAATCCGCCCGGAGAAAGGCCTGTTGAAAATTCGCAGCGGTTTGGGGCTCTACGCCAACCTGCGCCCGGCGATACTCTACCCGCAGCTGGCCGGTGCTTCTTCATTGAAACCGGAAGTGGTTTCCGGACTGGATATCCTGATTGTGCGGGAGCTGACCGGAGGCATTTATTTCGGGGAACCGCGGGGTATCCGCACCCTGGAGAACGGTGAGCGCCAGGGCTTCAACACTTATGTATACAGCGAATCGGAAATCGAGCGTATCGCGCGCAGTGCGTTTGAGGCGGCACAAAAGCGCAACGGCAAACTCTGCTCCGTAGATAAGGCCAATGTGTTGGAAGTGACAGTGTTGTGGCGCGAGGTACTGGATCGCTTGGCACCGGAATATCCGGATGTGTCGCTGTCCCATATGTACGTGGACAATGCAGCCATGCAGTTGGTGCGCGCGCCGAAGCAGTTCGATGTCATGGTAACCGGCAATATGTTCGGGGATATTCTCTCCGACGCTGCCGCCATGCTCACCGGTTCCATCGGTATGCTGCCATCGGCATCCCTGAATGAAAGCGGTTTTGGCCTGTATGAGCCCTGCCACGGCTCTGCACCGGATATTGCCGGCCAGGGCGTTGCCAATCCGCTGGCCACCATCCTGTCCGCCGCCATGATGCTGCGCTACTCCCTGGATATGGGCCCAGCGGCGGATGTCATTGAGGCCGCGGTGCATACAGTGCTCGATCGTGGGCTGCGCACCGCCGATATTCATACCGAAGGGTACCGGAAGGTTTCCACTGCTGAGATGGGCGCCGCTGTTGCTTCTGCCCTGTAACCGACGCGCCTGTTGATCACACCACGCAAGGACATCGCAATGCAAAAAATTGGATTTATCGGCTGGCGCGGTATGGTCGGCTCGGTATTACTGGAACGTATGTGTACAGAGGGCGACTTCGCCCACATCGCCGAACCAGTATTCTTCTCTACCTCCAATGCCGGTGGCAAGGCACCGGATATCGGCCGTGATCTGCCTCCCCTGAGAGATGCCTACGATATCACTGCACTGGCGCAGTTGGATGGGATTGTCAGCTGCCAGGGTGGCGAATACACCCGGGTGGTATGCTCCCGCTTGCGCGAAGTGGGATGGAATGGGTACTGGATTGATGCCGCCTCCAGCCTGCGCATGCAGGATGATGCGGTGATTGTGCTGGACCCTGTCAACCGGGAAGTGATCGACCGGGCAATTGATGCGGGGCAAAAGCACTTTATTGGTGGCAACTGCACCGTTAGCCTGATGCTGATGGCCCTTGGGGGTCTGTTCAAGGCGGAGTTGGTGGAGTGGGTCAGCGCCATGACCTACCAGGCCGCCAGTGGTGCCGGTGCGCGCAATATGCGTGAGCTGATTGCACAGATGGGCACTATTCGCGATGGGGTTGCCACTAAGCTGGCAAATCCTGCCAGCGCCATTCTGGAGATTGACCGCAAGGTGGTCACTGATATGCGTTCGACCGAATTTCCCACAGAAGCATTCGGTGCCCCCCTGGCCGGAAGCCTGCTGCCCTGGATCGACACCCGGATGGGCAACGGTCAGAGCAGGGAGGAGTGGAAGGCCCAGGTAGAGGCGAACAAGATCCTGCAAACCGCCAGTCCGGTTCCGGTGGATGGCACCTGTGTGCGGATTGGCGCAATGCGCTGCCACAGCCAGGCTTTTACCGTGAAGCTGAACAAAGATCTGCCTCTGGCGGAGATCGAGCGCATTCTCAGCAGTGCCAACGATTGGGTCTGTGTGGTGCCCAATGATCCCGAGGCCACTCTGGCGGCACTGACGCCCACGGCGGTGACTGGCAAGTTGACTATTCCGGTGGGCCGTCTGCGCAAATTGCATATGGGGCCCGAATACCTGAACGCCTTTACGGTGGGCGATCAGTTACTCTGGGGGGCAGCCGAGCCACTGCGCCGCATTCTGCTGATTTTACTGGGCAAGCTGTAACGGGCGTGGGCCTCGCAGAGGCCCCGGAGGCCGCGCTTTTCGGTGTCTGTTAGTAGAGGGCTTTTTGCCAAGCTGTGAACTCCTTCGCGTTAAAAGCCGCAACGGGTTGTCATAGTGGCTTTTTCGACTTTTCCCCGCAGGTATAATCGCCCCTCGCTTTTTCCCAATCCAATCAAGTGAATCGTCATGTCAGAAACCGCTCGCGAACTGGTCATTGTCGGTGTCGATAACGCGGCCTTTGCCCCTCTGCTGGAAATACTGGACGAGCGGGAAATGATCTCCGCCGAGCAGCTGAGTCTGCTGGAGATGCAGGACTGCGAAGTGGACCCGCAGGTATTTGCCAATCGCACGATTCCCGTACAGTCCCTGGGAAAATTTGTTTTTAAAGAGGCGCAGGTGGTAATTCTGCTGAGGTCAGGTGACGCTGCCGACGCCGCCATGGCTGCTGCTGAACAAAACGGGGCCTGGGTACTGGATGCCGCAGCCATCACCCGTGGCGACGAAAGCGTGGTGTTGATCCATCCGGTGTTGAACAGTGAGGAATTGGCACGTGTTGGGCGCCGGGTTGTGGCACTGCCCAGTGCCGGTGCTGCCATGGTGGCCGAGGCGCTGGCACCACTGAGAGACAGGCTGCGGTCTGTGTACGTTCAACTGAACCAACCGGTATCTGCGTTGGGCAAGGCCGCCATCGATTCCATGGCCGCGCAAACAGCGCGTATGTTCAGCGGCCAGGATGCTGAAGTTGATCCCGCCATTGGTCACCGTCTCGCATTCAACCAATTGAGTGCCAGCGAGGCTCCGCTTTCCAGTGGCCATACCCTAAGTGAGCTGACCCTGATCCACGATTTGCGCCACCTGCTGGGTGAAGAAGTGGCATTTGACGCTGGTATCAATACGGTTGCCGTATTCCACGGTCAACTGGCCAACCTGGGTGTGGTGTTTACAGAGGATATCGATCTGCACAAAGTGCGCGCTTTGTTGGGCAATGGTGCGCGCCTGCAGTTGGCGGAGCGGCCCTCAACAGAAAATGCTGTGGGCAGCGAAGTGACACTCATTGGCCGTTTGCGCCAAAGTCTCCTCGACAAGCGCCAGTTCAACCTCTGCGCGGTATCTGACAATCTGCGCAAGGATGTTGCGATAAACTGCGCACAAATTGCTCACTTGTTGCTAAAAAACTACTGATAATTAATACTTAGCCGCCATAGTGAAGGTGTAGTCTTAACTTGGGTGCGGCTGGGAATGGCGAGCTATTCTTCGCAGTTGGCGGCTGCCTGCACGGCGGTCAAGATAGTCGAACGATTACCGTTCAGTAATGGGGATGTTCTGAGGGTGCGCTTTTCGGAAGCCCTGGGCAGATTCTAACAATAAAGGGAATCGGATATGCGTGTGCGTAAGCTGGCACTTGCAGTTGGTTTAGTTGGTGCACTGGGAAGCAGCACGGCCCTGGCGCTCGGGCTGGGGGAGATCAAGCTCAACTCCACCCTCAATCAGCCGCTCAATGCGGAAATCGGATTGCTGCAGACACGCGGTCTGGATGATACGGAGATCATGGTGCGCCTCGCGGAGCCCGAGGAATTTGAGCGTGCGGATGTGGAGCGTTCCTACCTGCTCACTTCGCTGCAATTCGATGTGGATTACTCGGGCAGCAGTCCGGTGATTCGCATATCCAGTCGCGAGCCGATCCGTGAACCCTATTTGAATTTCCTTGTTGAAACCCGCTGGCCCAGTGGACGTCTGTTGCGCGAGTACACCCTGTTGATGGATTTGCCAGCATTTTCGCCCACTACGGCCCAGCAGCCGGTGCGCGCCGCAGAGCGCGAGCGCCAGCAGGTGCGCCGTGACACGCCGGCTCAGAGGCCAGCACAACGCCCGGTAGAGTCAAAGCAGCAGCCGGCGATCCAGCCCGAGGTTGACCAGCCCCGTGAAACGCCGGCGGTGCAACAAGCCGGGCCCGCGCGCCACCAGCCCCAGCGCAGCCCGGTAGAAAACACGCACAGTAGCAGTCAGGTCTACGGTCCTGTTTCCTCTTCGGATACGCTGTGGGAAATTGCCTTAAAGAACCGGGTTAGCCGGGCGTTTTCTGTGCAGCAGACCATGCTGGCCATTCAGCGCCTGAATCCCGAAGCCTTTATCAACAACAACATCAATCTGTTGAAAAAAGGTGCCGTATTGCGCCTGCCCAATGCCGATGACCTGCGCGGCCTGAGCCTCACGGAGGCGATTTCACAGGTTGCCGAGCAGAATAATTCCTGGCGCCAGCGCAGTGGTGTGGAGGAAATAGCCACAGGGGCGCCACTGGACGCCCGCGCAGTACAGGAAGAGGATGTCGCTAGCGGTGGAGTTGAAGGCCGAGTCAGTCTGGCTGCACCGATGGATAATGAATCTGTTATCTCCGGTTCCGGCAGTGGCGCTGGGGATAATGAGGCATTGGAAGGCAACCTGACCCTGGCCGAGGAAGAGCTGGATAAATCCCAACTGGAAAATACGGAGTTGCGCGAGCGCATTTCAGAGCTTGACGAGCAGATAGATACCATGGAGGCCCTGGTCGAAGTCTCCAATGAGGAGATGCATGCACTACAAACCGCCGCCGAGCAGTCTGACCTCCTGCTTGATCCCACTGAAATGGATGTCGCAGAGGGTGAATCCTCCACGGATGGCACACTTGCCGCCGATGCAAGCAAATCGCTGAATGCCTCCACAGAGCAGCCCGGGGTGGAAACTGCAGCCGCGGCGCCTGAAATGCGCAATCGCGTAGTCTCCGTACAGACCAAGCCCGAGCCCACCCTGGTGGAAAGGTTCGGTGGCAATATGCAGCTGATTGGTATTGGTGCCGCAGGCCTCCTAGTAGTGGTATTCGGCCTCTTTACCTGGCGCCGTCGCAAAGCTGAGCAGGAGGCGGTTGAACAGCCACTGGAACAATACAGGGTCCCTGAACAGGGACCGGTCGGGGCTTCCGAAGAGATGCTCGAGCCGGATCAAACCCTGGCCACTGTGGAGAGTATGGAAGCGGATGATACCTTCGATCTCGCTGACCTTGAGGATGTGGGCACCGATGATCCGGTTTCGGAAGCGGAAATTCACCTGTCCCTGGGCCAGTATGAAGAGGCGGAAAGCAAGTTGCTGCTGGGTCTGGAAAAAGACCCACAGGTGGTGGATGCGCGCCTGATGCTGATGGAAGTGTACGCCCACAACCAGGATGTGGAGAAATTCGACGAACACTACCGCCAGCTGCTGGCAATCAGCGACGGCCCGGCCACCGACCGCGCTGCCCGTTTGCGCGAAACCATCACGGGAGCACCGGATTTTGAAGCGCCCGCTGGGGATTTTTCCAGCGAATCTCTGGAAGCCGCGCAATTGGATGCGATTGGTGCTGATCGGGATCAGGGCCCATCCTGCGAAACGCTGGTTCTGGATGCCAGTGCCGAACCGGTGGCTGCAGACCCGGGCGATGCGCTTGAGGAAGATACCACACTACTCGATGAACTGACCATGGACTTGGCCCTGGATGACGGCAAAGGCGCTGGCAACACTGCCGGGCAGGCTTTATCCCTGGACCTGGAGTTGGATCTGGATACAACGCCCGAGGAGCAGGTCGGGACCGCCGGAGAAGTGGGCGCATCCCCGGATATTGCGTTCAATTTGGATGAATTGGACCTGGACAGTGCCCTTGCCGACAATACCGTTCAGCCTGGTGTTGAGACTCAGGGGGAAGCGGATCACGAGTTGAACCTTGATGATCTGGAGCTGGATTCTCTGGAACTGGATACGGTGACTTTGGATGCCGGGGCCGATGTCACCGATAGAGTTGAGGCCACAGCGGGCGATGCCGGGCAGCCGACGACCGGCGCTTCAAGTAGCGGTCTGGATTTTGAACTGGACCTGTCCCTGGTGGAGGATCAAACGGGGACTAAGGAAGAAGAAAGCCCCCTCCTCACCGCTGATCTTGCCGACTCCCTTGTTCTTGAAAACACCCTGGCAGTGGAATCTACTGATGAGGGTAATTCCGGGTTGGAAAACAAGGATGCGGGTAATGAGGAAAGCCTGCCTCTGGAAACGGTTTCCGAAGACGATCTGGCAATGATCGGTGGCGAACTGGAATCGGAACTGGATCTTGACAGTATCGACCTGGACGATATCGCCAAGGACTTGTCCTCCATGGAGGTGTTGTCAGAGCAAACGGATATCATTTCTGACAGACCAGCCAGTGATGGTGAGGAGTCTTCAAGTGCGGATTCCGTCGGAGAGCCTCCCCCCCTCAAAGATGCATTGGCACCGATTGTTGCATCCAGTTCTGGTGGTCCCGCCCCGGAGGAAGAGCAGGAACCCTCGGCTGGAGTCGCGGCTAATACCTCACCGCAGCTTGAGACTGTTGCTGAGAAAGAGCTGGGTGTGGAATCTGATTTTGACGATCTGGATTTCAACCTGGAAAGTGATCTCAATCCCGAACTGAGCCTGCTGGAAGGGGGGGATGAGATGGAAACCAAGTTGGAACTGGCGCAGGCCTATCTGGATATGGGCGATGAGGATGGTGCCAAGGATATTCTCAAGGAGGTGGCCCAGGATGGTGGTGGTGAACACAAAAGCCGGGCCGAGAAAATGCTGGAGCATATGGTGTAAACGGCGACTGCACTTCATATTAAAAAAACCTCGCACTGGCTGTGAGGTTTTTTTATTGTGCCTTATGGGGTGCGTTTACAGATGGCAACACATCCCCTGAAGCTTGTCGGTATTGAAGAGTAATTGAAGATATATGGGTCAGTCGATACAGCCTGAATACCGTTATAAGCCCAATGGCGAAGTGCCCCCCGGTGAGAAGCTGCCCCGGGGCCTGCATCGTATTGCCCTGGGCATTGAATATTGCGGTGCCCGGCTGCACGGTTTCCAGAAACAGAAATCTACCGTGGAAACCGTACAGGCCCATCTTGAGCGGGCCCTCTCCGTGATTGCCGCAGAGCCTGTAACCCTGGTCTGCGCCGGGCGCACCGATGCCGGTGTGCACGCCACACACCAGGTCATTCATTTTGACACCCGCGCTCGGCGCCCGCAGCGGGCCTGGGTTCTGGGCGTGAATACCAAGTTGCCCGAAGCGGTACGGGTGCGCTGGGCGCAGGAGATGCCGGCACAGTTCCATGCCCGCTTTTCCGCCCTGGCGCGCAGTTACCGCTACCTGATCCACAGCGCGCCCACCCGCACGGCCCACAGTGCCGCAGAGGTCACCTGGACCCAACACCCCCTGGATCTCGCTGCCATGCGCGAGGGTGCAAGCCACCTGCTGGGCTGTCATGATTTCACCAGCTTCCGCGCCTCCCAGTGCCAGGCCAAAAGCCCCGTGCGAAAAATCACCCGTTTGGATATTGCCCGCGTCGGGTACCTGGTTGTGTTGGAGGTCAGCGCCAATGCTTTCCTGCACCATATGGTGCGCAATATTACCGGAGTGCTAATGTCGGTGGGACAAGGTGCAAATCCGCCGGAATGGGTGAAAATTGTGCTCGATCAACGTGATCGTTGTGCCGGCGGTGTTACCGCACCGCCGTTTGGCCTCTACCTGGTGGATGTGCAATACCCGCAAGCGTTTCAGCTGCCCCGGTGCGCGCCGGGACCGCTGCTGGTGCCTTTACCACTGGGGGAGTTATTACAAACTTAATTTTGGGGTGTGTCCTTGCAACGTCGGATACGCGAACTGGGTTGTATTCTGGGCGGATCAATCAACTGTTTCGCCTTCGCAAAATAGTACCGTCCCTTATCCTTGTGCGGTGAATGGGTTTATAGGCGTCTGCGCATGTATTTTCGTAAGCGGTACATGAACTACATTCTCGTCAGAATTGAGTAGTGGGGTTCCTGTACCGCTTACGTAAATGGAGGGGGTTAGAAACTTTAACCCCACACCTTTCGGCCACTACGCCTACAGACAGGTTCGGTGTATCCACAAAAATCTCTTATCACACGGAAGAAAACACTTTACCTCAACCAAACATGAGGTTTTATCCTGTATTTATCAACACAAACGAGCCGGATTGATCCACGAAGAAGGAGAAAGGTTATGGTGCATTTGGAACATGTAAATCTGGTGGTAAGGGACATCCCCATGAGCCTGAGTTTTTATCAGGCTGTCTTCCCACACTGGCAGATCAGGGGCGGCGGAGAGGGAGAATGGTATGGAAAACCCAGGAAGTGGCTGCATTTTGGTGATAATTACCAATATCTGGCCCTCAGTGACCACGGTGACAGTGATAACCGGGATCTGACAGGCTCACAGGTTGGCCTCGCTCACTTCGCATTTGTCACCGACAACCTGCAGAGGCTCATAGAGCGACTGGATCAAGCCGGATTCCGGCCCTACAAAGACGGAGCCGAGTCACCTCACCGAAAGAATGTTTACTTTCTGGACCCGGATGGCTTCGAGGTAGAGTTTGTAGAATACCTCACGGACCTGCCTGACGAGCGCAATCACTACGATATTTAACCCTCCCGATGCTGTCTCCACGGTTTTGTGGAGACAGCCTGCCCCTGCCCCACCATCACAAAATCTGTAAGCGATATTTCCAGACTGAAGGTGAGGACTCAATTTGATGCGCTCAAGCTGAGTCGTTGAATGATCGGTCATAGGGGGTGTCGTGAACAGGCAAAAAGTGGGATGCCGAGAGCTTTCTGGGTACGCCCCTAATTACGCTGCTGCGGCAACACCAACTCTCTCAAGCTGGATATTCCAGGGTAACAATGCCTCGTAGTCCTGAACGGATCGACAGTGAGGAATCTGCTCAAACACCTCCACATAATACCTATAGGGGTCAAGGCCATGGAGCTTGGCCGTGCGAATCAAACTGAAATGTAGGCACAGCGCTTTAGCGCCATTGACCGAAGATGTAAACAGAAAGTTCTTACGAGCCATCACAAAGGGCTTGATCTCCTGCTCAGTCAAGTTGTTGTCGATTTCCAATCGACCGTCGTCGAGGAATGCACACAACCCGCTCCAATATTTCAGGCTGTAATGCATAGCCTTACCCAGCGGCGATTTGGGTAGCACTTGCGAATGGTGCTCATCCAACCAGCACTTCAAGGCGCTTATAATGGGTTTGGACTCTTGCTGCCGTAATTCATGCCTCTGCTTCGATGACAGGTGGCTGTCTTTGGCTTTGCGTTCAATGCGATAAAGCTCCCTGTAAAATTGCATAGCTCGCTTTGCCAGTCCGTCCCCTTGCGCCGCTCTCGCTATGGGTTCAAATTTTCGTCGGGCATGTGCATTGCAGTGATTTGGGTTTACAGCTGTCCGCTCAAACAACAATTCAAAAAATGGATCAGCATCGCAATGCAGAGTACCTTCAAAGTCGGTAAACCAGTCTCTCACGAAGCTTTTGTGATCCGATGCATTATATTCATAGATGATAGCCTCCTTGCCCGGAGAGCCGCCTCGAAAACAGTAGGCATAAGATTTTCGGCTTGCTGGTCGGCCAGGTTCATTAAGAACCTGTAGTAATGTGGCGTCCAAAGCCCCAATATCGTAGCCAATCACCCCATCTTTTAGCAAATTGACCAGTGGCTGTAGGGGAGTGGCACAATCGATAACAGTGCGGGCCATGGTTTGACGGGGAAAGCTGAATCCGGCGCGAGTCTCAAGCTGTTTTTCCAGATGATAGAAGGGTTGACGATCATCTAGCTTGCTGACTATGAGGTGAGCCAGAACGGATTTGGTAAACTTACCCTTGGGTAGGATATGCTTTGGCTTGGGAGCAGTAACTATTTGTCCTGCACAGCCTTTGGGGCAGGCTACCTTCTCCCGCAGTTCAACAATCACCTCATATACCGGGGGTATGTAGTTCAAACGCTCATGACGCTCGTAATCAACAAGATTCTTTTGATAGCCACATGTACAGATTTTATCCTGTTCTGGGACAGGGATTACCATCTCTTTTCTTGGCAGGCTCTGAGCAAAGGTCTTGTTTGTTTTCCTGTGACGTTTGTGTCCTGCAATACTAACCACGCCATCCTGGTCTTTGTCGCCATCATCATCACTGCTATCTATAGAACCTTCATCTCGAACTTCTGTACTATCAAACAGCAACCCCTGAGGATCATTAGGGTCTTCATATCGCTCAGAGCGCCGACCAAAGAATGAGCGCTGGAGTTGCTTGAATTGAAACAAGAGCTGATTGTAGGCCTTTTCAAAACACTCGCACCGCTGGTGCGAGTGTTTGAGTTCTCGTGTGAGCTGGTCAACCTGGCACTGTAGCGCATCATCGGTAGCCATTGGGTTTTCCAATGTTAATTTATACGTGGATTATACCATATAAATCTATCCTTCAGACTCTACACACATCAATAAAATCGTGAAAAGGATAGTTTTTCTGGTTCTTTTTTCTGATTAAAATCCAAACCGGAAAGCAGCCACTGTAATTGTAAAATCGATAACTCTATTGTGTCATTTGAGATACCTGGAAAGATAAACCTCGATTTCTCGTTTCTCTTATAGAGGAGCCAGAATCCATTATCTTCCCAGTAGAGCAGACGAATTTTATCA
>NZ_JAVAMR010000139.1:0-1041 GCF_030731025.1 Microbulbifer sp. 2205BS26-8
GGAAAGCTGCTTTTTTCTATTTTGATGAATTTTTAATCGACTTTTGGCTGAATACACGCCCCCTTAACGCTATTTTTACTGCTTCTCCGGCTATTAAGCGGATCCCCCTTGTAAATTGCGTATTCGGGCTAGATTCCAGCCGATAAAGGTGAGGGTAAATATCTCCTTGACCCGCACTAACCCGCGGACTTTTACTTGGCGAATCAGGCCAACGGTTTTGCCCCAACCGAAACCCTCCTCAATTCGCTTGCGTACCTTCATGCTCGCTTGATACCCGCTGTGCCGAGTGGCGCGTCCGACAATGACGGAGCCACCGCGGCGCTTGGTATTTTGGGCTACATGCGGAGTTACATTGGCACCAAGACAGGCGGCTACGAATCCCCGAGTGTCGTAGCCTTTGTCCGCGCCAACGGTGTTGCACCGCGAGCCCGGCAGCTCCGTCAGCATCTGCTCGGCTGCTTCCCGCTCAGCACAGCCATACCTTTGGATTTTTTTGTACAGCCGAGCCTCTGAATCGGTGCGCGATTCGTGCATTCCATTGCTGTGCTTTTCCTTGTGGAAGTCCCGCTCGCTGTTGCTGCCACTGCCCTCATCGTCGTCGCTGTCCTGCTTGCGACGAAAACTTTTGTGCGAAGCCCATGCCTGAATCAAGGTGCCGTCGACGCTGAAATACTCTTCCGACAACAGTTGCTTCTGCCGATCTATCTGCACCACTTCTTCGATCAGGGTGGGAATAATGTTGTGGGCAAGCAGACGGTCACGGTTCTTGCTGAAAGTGGAATGATTCCACACTTTGTCATCAATACTGAGGCCAACGAATCAGCGGAATAATAGTTTGTAGCGCATCTGTTCCATCGGCTGACGTTTACTACGCGCACTGAATAAAACCTGTAGCAGTAGGGCTCGCAGTAATCGCTCCGGGGGAATGGACTCCTTGCCGTTCGGTGCATAGGCGCAGTCGAGCAACCAGTCGATACGCTGAAATGCCAAATTAAATTCCTGACGAATCTTTCTCAGTGGGTGGGATTTCGGGACAAATTC
>NZ_JAVAMR010000140.1:0-1025 GCF_030731025.1 Microbulbifer sp. 2205BS26-8
ACCATCTAAGCTAAGCCGAGCTTCAGTAATCTTTCCGGCATTGGCGGCGTCCGGAGAGAAATGTAGACAAGCCGGGGAATAAGTGCACACAGGTCGAACCTGCGGTTAAAACGATATTGGAACTCCGCCAGGTAGCGCTGTGCATATTTCGGTCGTATCGCATGGTAGGTGCTGCGCAACGCACTTTTTAAATTGCCGAGTACCGTGTTCACCCAGTAGAACTCGGGCTCCTCAACGGAGGCGCGGCCACCACCGCAGACGATCTTGTCGTGGTCGCAGCCAGCCTCAGTGACAGCATTGAAGCACGCCAGGCCATCTGAGATAACGGTACTGCCTTTGTTTAGATAGCGCTTGCTCCAAGTGGCGATTTCAGTACTTCGAAAGCCTTGGACTACAGAGAGTTTGATCCGGGTGGGCTGCCCTTCCTTCGTGGTTTCAACCGCGGCTACGAAAGGCGTCTTGCTCTCAGCACCGCGCCCCGGCTTGCACCCGGTACGCTCGCCGCCGAGATAGGCGTCGTCCAACTCGATGAAGCCAGATAGCTTGTACTGCTGGTCTCGCTCCACCATTACCTGCATGAGTTTCTGTTTCATGCGCCAAGCGGCGTTGTAGGAGATTCCCAGGTGACGGGCCAGCTTCATACTGGAGATACCCTTCTTGTCTTGGGTGATGAGGTAGATTGCCTGAAACCAGACGGTAAGAGGTAGTTTGCTGGAGTCAAATATGGTGCCAGCGGTGATTGAAGTCTGTCGATGGCATCGGTTGCACTGCTGTAGCTTCCTGTAGGACAGTTGGCAGCACTGATTGTGGCCGCAATGAGGGCAGCGGAAGTCCTCCGGCCACCGCCAGCGATAGAGAGCGTCGAAGCACTGCTCCTCTGTACCGTACTGCTTGAGGAACTCAGTCAGACTGATACCTTTCTGAAACTGTACTTTGTTGCGGGCCATGGCGGATCCCCTTGCAGATCAATAAGATAGCTGTATTTATATACAGTTAAGTATGGCTTAGCAAGAGTGGTAATTAGG
>NZ_JAVAMR010000141.1:0-1008 GCF_030731025.1 Microbulbifer sp. 2205BS26-8
CGGTTACACAGAATTATTTACACTCTCGAAAACACGCTCTCTGGTCACCTCGGTACAGGATATTCATATTTTCGGACATTCCTATCTGGACTATCCAAGCGAGGTTAAAACACGTTAGCCTGACATACTTATGCCTGAGCCGGATCGAATTGCCTACGTTCTTGGTGTGTTGTGACAATATGGATCGCCTATCTGGCGTATATCTTTGTACCCAATATGATTGGTGGACTACTGGTGATTACCCTCACCGGAGTCCTCAGCAGCTTACTTTCCAGCAGCCCGATGACAAGCCTGTCTACAACCTGCTTGTATACTGTCACAGCCTGCATAATTCCCGCCCCATTTTACTTTTTTTTGCTGCCAAAATTATTCGGTTATTACATGCCTGGATCATTTATATTCATTTTCTTTTTCAGTGTTAGTTTTATCACATTAGATTTTTTGAAGACCAGCCTTTAGGTCCTGTTCACACTAATTAAAGTATCGGCAATAAGCGCAAAGCGAATAAAAAACGTGAAAACAACATCCAGTTTGTCAAAGCGAGAGAAAATTCTTCTGAAACCCTTGAGCCGTCGGAACAATCTCTCTACTTCATTTCGTTTTTTGTACACTTCTTGGTCATAATCCCAAACGCTTAGTCGGTTACTTTTGGGTGGCACTACGGGTTCCATGCCAAGATCAAATACCAACTGTCTGGTTTCATCGCCCTCATAGGCTTTGTCCATTAGAACTTTGGCGCCCTCCCAGCCACAGTTTTCCAGTGTTTTCAGTAACTTTCGACCCTCAGATGCATCACCTGCTTGCCCAGGAGAAAGGGAAAAAGCTACGGCCTGGTTGGGACCCGCTGCAACCATGTAAATTTTGGTGGCCCAGCCTCCTCGTGATTTGCCGATAGGTTGAGGACCGTTTTTTTAACGCACCTGTGCCGTCTGGATGCACCTTTACAGCGGTAGAATCGAGAGATACATGATCCACTTGAATATTGATCACATCATTTTCCTGCGGTGT
>NZ_JAVAMR010000142.1:0-988 GCF_030731025.1 Microbulbifer sp. 2205BS26-8
CAAGAGGCGCACATGAGGAGCCTCACGGGCGCCTTGATGAGTGCTTCACCGGAGCAGCGCGGGGCAATCTGGCAAGGCGGTATGCAATATGCCAGTGATCAGGGCTGGAATATGGAGGGGGAAACCACGAATTGGGACGAGAGAATGCTCCCCAGGTTGCAGGGGCGGTTTGGCATTCAGAGCAAGCCGGAGTCCAAGCAAAAGCGGGAAATCATGCAGGACGTAAACGGGCGCAAGCGTTACGTTGACACGGGTGAGTTTGTGTTCGCTGATGTTCAGAACCAGGGCGCTGCTAACGCAAGCGAAGGAAAAATCAGCCCTTACGAAAAAACTCTACAAACAGAGAGGGCAAAGCAGCAGGTGCAGATGGAGCAAAAACGCACCGAAAATGAAGTTACATGGAACACTTACAAGACGGCAATGGACAGCCTATCAAGCTCAATGAGCAATGTGTTTACAGGACCTGTATTTGGCAGGCTTCCTGCAGTTACCGCGGACGCGCAAACGGCGGACGGTTCCGTATCCGCCATGGCTCCAATCCTAAAGGGCGTTTTCCGTCAGGCCGGCGAGGGGACATTTACAGACCAAGACCAGGCGTTGCTTATGGGCATGCTCCCTACTCGCAAAGACGAATCTGAGGCAAGAGAAGCAAAAATACACAGCATTAACACCATAGTCAGGGCAAAGTTAGGGATGCCGCCGGAAATGAAGGGTGCAGACGGTGCGGGCAAGCCACCCGTGCCGGGCGCTAGGCTCGCCCCTGATAACCGATGGTATGTAGAGAAAGACGGCGTATATTATGAGGTGACAGGATAATGCCTACTTTTACTCCAGTGGAGGGAAATCCCTTCGAGCAGAAACCGAAATATAAATTGATTCCGGTAAAGGGCAACCCTTTTGAGGTTTCCCCTGCGCAAGAACAACGGGAAGCGCAGCAAGAGAACAGAGAAGATCACGGACTCTTAAATGGGCCGCTGGAGTTTATGGC
>NZ_JAVAMR010000143.1:0-975 GCF_030731025.1 Microbulbifer sp. 2205BS26-8
TCCACTTTTCTTCTGCACACATTCCCAGCTTGAACACCATGTGTAGCATTCCTTCTCTCGACAGGCAGCCTTTCGAGCGCTTGGTCCGGTGTCGTATTGTCCCGAACGTCGACTCGATCGGGTTCGTTGTCCGGATGCTCTGCCAGTGTTTTGTCGGGAACTCGTAGAAACTCATCAGTTCTTCGTGGTCCTTTAGCAGGCACTCGGCAACTTTCGGGTATTTGGTTTCGTACGTCTTGATGAAGGTGTCGAATGCCTTCTCCGCGCCAACCCTTGCCTCAGACTGCCAGGTGTCGTGTAGAAAGCGCTTGGCTTTCGGCTGGCACGACTTGGGCAGCTTGTTGAGTACATTGGCCGTCTTGTGTACCCAGCAGCGCTGCTGGCGTGTCTCGGGGTAGGTTTCTTCCAGCGCCGTCCAGAACCCCATAGCGCCGTCACCAATCGCCAGTGATGCAAGAGATCCCGCATACCACTGGGTGTGTACTCAGCCCCAAAACTTTCTCGAACATATTCAATAACGGAATGCGTCGTGAGGTAAATCTTGCTTTCCAGCTCCTCGCAGAGCTTGGCCTGTTGTGAGTCACTTAGATGACACATACGACCTTGATAGTTCGTCTTGACCAATTCCGCAATACCACCTGACTGGTATTTCTCTACATAAGATCTTAACGTTTCGTCATCAAGTAATAACGCTTCATGACCCGCCTTTAAATTCCAGCCCGTGCCAAGAAGAATAACTGCGTTGATTTTATAGGAGGCATTGCGGTTGCATAGGAGGCATTGCGGTTGCATAGGAGGCATTGCGGTTGCGCTCGACTCTATGGGCCTCGCGCAGCTCCCGAACCTGATCATCTGTTAGCCAAAAGTTCTTCATGGGCGCCAACTATAGCAGGAATTTTTCCTATGACAACAAAATATAACTCTTTGTAAAACCTAAATCTCAAACGCTTTGGGTATATTTTCTATAAAAGTGAG
>NZ_JAVAMR010000144.1:0-974 GCF_030731025.1 Microbulbifer sp. 2205BS26-8
CTAGTAACTGAGCGTTCAGTTGCACAAATTCTGCAACTCTCATTATAGAGTTATCTGATTCTGACGCTATCGTTAAACCCGGCAGGAAAGGGGTAGTGGATTGAGAACCAAATAATGCAAGGATATTATAAACCTCTGTGGCTGTTGGGCCATAGCTAAGCACGCTATAATCAAACGAAGCGAGCCCTCTCCTGGTAAAGACCAAACTATTAATAAATATCTCTCGCTCTACTTCCGGCAAAACGCCTAAAGGTGTATTTTCTATTGGAGTAGTGGCCAAATAATTTTTCAAGACAACTTGATTTTTTATTGGTGCTAGTAAAAAATCTATCTCTCTTTTTCCTGCCATAGCTTTTTCTTTATATTGCTTTGCGGTATGATTCTCAAATCTAATTGTTTTATTTTCTGGCAAAATATCAAAAGAAAATACTTGTTGAGATAAAAAAAATAATATCGTAATTTCTAAAATAGTTAGTGTAACTTTCTTCATTTCAAATATCCTTTTTAGAAAACATGGAAAGATAACCTTAAGTCATCAACAGAATTTTAGAGGGGCCACTAAATTAACTAGTCGAATCAACTCTAATATTTATCCATTAAACAAATAAAATTATCAATAGTTAATTAACTACCTATTCAGTTTACGGTCGATGATGAAAAAGTCAATACTATTGATATCATATTTTTCCTGTATTGCCCCCACGTTAAATATAAATAGTTTACCTTGAACTAAGGTACTATATAACCGAAAAAATATACCTTTGAATCACCCCGAGCTTCTCAGAAGCCAACTTTCTTCAGATAATTAGCCAATGAATAATCGACCTGGATACTTTCTCGAAGTATGGTTCTCTAACAATATATGGACCAGAACTTTACACTTTCCTTTCCAGTGACGGCGGCAGCTACGGCGGTCTGGTGGTGACCCTCGGTGGCAGTGGTGACCCGGAGGCCCTGCTGGATGCCTCCGTGGT
>NZ_JAVAMR010000145.1:0-964 GCF_030731025.1 Microbulbifer sp. 2205BS26-8
TACTCAAGCAGGCCGAAAACGGTGTGCCAGTGCCTGAACTATGCCGAGAACACGGTATGAGCTCAGCGAGCTTCTATAAGTGGCGATCCAAGTACGGCGGCATGGATGCCTCAATGATGGCCCGCCTGAAGGAACTGGAGGATGAAAATCGACGCCTCAAGAAGATGTATGCCGAAGAGCGGTTGAAGGCTGAAATCGTTCAGGAAGCTCTGCAAAAAAAGTGGTAAAGCCATCTCGGCGAAAGGAGATGGCGCGGCAAGCCGTAGCCACACGGTACATCAGTATTCGAATTGCCTGTGCTGCTTTCGGTGTCAGTGAAAGTTGCTATCGTTATCAGCCTGTTCTCAGCGATGAAAACGAGGAGATTGCCGATTGGCTTATCCGGTTAACAAATGAGCAGAGTGACTGGGGCTTTGGCCAGTGCTTTCATTACCTACGCAACGTGGAGGACGCTCAGTGGAACCACAAGCGCGTTTACCGGATCTACTGTGAGCTAGCGTTAAATATGCGAATAAAGCCAAAACGTCGCCTCAAGCGCCAGGCACCAGAACCTCTGAAAGAACCAACAAAAGCGAACCAAGTATGGTCAATGGACTTTATGCATGACCAGCTAAGCGATGGCCGGAACTTCAGGCTGTTCAATGTCATTGATGATTACAGGCGTGAAGGACTGGCAATCGAGGCCGGTTTTTCACTGCCAACGATACGTGTGACTCGCGCTCTCAACCAGCTACTTGAATGGCGGGGCAAGCCCAGCATTATCCGCTGTGATAATGGCCCTGAGTTCATCAGTCATGAGTTTGTAGCATGGGCGAAAAAGCGGCGAATACGGATCGAGTACATCCAGCCAGGCAAACCACAACAAAATGCTTATATCGAGCGAGCCAACAGAACCATTCGGTATAGTTGGCTCAGCAAGCACCTCTTCGACAGCCTTGAAGAGGTTCAGGATTATGCAACTGAA
>NZ_JAVAMR010000146.1:0-947 GCF_030731025.1 Microbulbifer sp. 2205BS26-8
TCAGCCTTTTTGTTGCGAAAAACAAAGATTTGACCGGATGTTGGATCTTTGTGCAAAGTATCGGCCACCAACAACACGATACCATCAATCTGTTTGCGAAAATCAATCGGCTGGCGGTAAAACCAGACTTTGGTATTGAACGGTAGCCACATCGTATTTACAGACCCATAAGGCCAGGGATTTCCGCCAGCAGAGCTGGGCTATTGATCACCAGCTTTATACCATTAGGAAACTCTAATACGCCCAGGTTTCCCGTAGGGGCTGCGGGAGACTTGATATCTACAGGAACAAAGTCAGGGGCATCAGGCACAGGAGTTTGATCAGATAGCTTGCGGTGCCAGTAGAGGAACTTGCTGTAGCTCAAATTGTGCTTGTGAGTATAGGCCCGCTTGGATTGAGAACTTTTCTCATAGGCGCTCACATGGCTTTGCCACTTTTGCTGATTCATGAGGCTGTCCTCTGAAGTAGATGGAGGGGGTATCATGGCAGCCTAACAAAGCAAATTGAATAATGTGGTTCATGTACCGCTTACGTATTTTCTCAAGCAGTGGCACAAATTCCGAATGTGTGTCCGCAATCTTATCAAGCTGGGGGTACAGTTACGCCGGGGGTCATATCTCCCGTATTGCGTTCCAGGGAGCTGTATCGCGTGTATGCCCGCAACTGCGATGGTGTTGGGAGAGCGGGCCAGAAACCCGCCTTTACCCGATGATACATTTAGCGCTTATATTCGATGGAATGAACTTCACATACGGTGTTACTGGAGTTTGACCAGCGACTATTTTCATTGGCAGAGATATAGATTGGAGTCTTGGCCTGATAAGCCGCCAGCAGCATGCTCAGTTGCCCCTCAAAACCCTGGCTATTTTTATTAACGAAATACCCGTAATTGCATGTAGCTCCATTTGTTGACAACGAAATAAATACATCCCCATTTCCAACACTAG
>NZ_JAVAMR010000147.1:0-916 GCF_030731025.1 Microbulbifer sp. 2205BS26-8
TTCGCCGTACAGGGGCCAGAAGTAGCCCTGTTTCATTTTGCCGTTACCGCTCTTGCCGACTTTGATTGGTGTTTCGTCCATGGCCAGTACCCGGCTTGCAGGACTATGTCAAATCGCAGCTGATTGTGATCGTTGAGATCTTCATACCCAGCAGCAATCGAAAGCAAACGCTGTCGCACCAGCTGTTCCGCCTGGTGAGCAACTGAGGAAGCACGACGGGGATCATTGACGACACTGGCCACCGCGCGGGATAGGCCAAGGCGGCGATCGCATTAACGAAGCAGCAACAAACCGGTATTGGAGGTCAGGTCTTCGCCAGTGAAACCTGCTGTGATTTTGCGACGGGAAAGGGATGAAAAGCGAATCTCAAGCTGGTACCATTTGGTCACGGCGGAATTTCTTATCAGACTGTTTTAAGCACCAGCGATGATAAGACTTTCCGCCGTTCTTGTATCTGAACTCGTGCAATATTTGGAGGCAAAATCCCTAGGACCCCTTAAAGATAAAGAATTGCTAGCATCGATACGTGCCCGTGGCATTCTTCAAAATCTGGCTGTCTTGCCAATGGGGTCCACTTAAATCCGCTGGCGGCTTGCAGCACACATCGTAACGGCAAAAGTAATATAAGCATATACAGGAAAGGATTGCACGCCTTTCGGGAGGCGGGGCCATAAATATGACAGTTTGACCAAACCTTATTTGGCGTCAACTTTAACAGATTCATACCTAAAAATTATTTTGTGAATTATTGCTGGTATTAAATTGTACTTCAAGTTTCTGGGATTCAGGCTATCTCGTTGTTGTGTCGGTCAATATAAGATTTTTTATACACTGATAAGCTTTTATAGAGTGTGGAGCTAAGTGAATCTGTTTTGACATCCTCCCCGCCCTAAAGGACGGAGATTCCTACAGCTAG
>NZ_JAVAMR010000148.1:0-899 GCF_030731025.1 Microbulbifer sp. 2205BS26-8
AGGCCTGATCCATATGAATGGGCGGATTTATGATCCGCGCCTGGGTCGCTTTATGCAGGCGGACCCGTTTATCCAGGCCGCAGCTGACACGCAATCGTATAACCGCTACGCTTATGTGCGGAATAATTCGTTAAATGCGACGGATCCGAGTGGGTATTTTAGTTTTAAAGATTTAGCCAAAATTGCCATAGTTGCCGTCGCGGCTTATTTCACAGCAGGATGGGCGGCAAATGCTTACTTTGCCGCTGGTGCGAATGCTGCTGTTGCTGCTGGTACGGTTTCACAAGCAACGTGGGTTGCTCTCGGGACACAAGCAGCAATAGTTGGAGGGGCTGTCGGTGGAGCTGTTGCAGGGGGGCTCTCAGCGGCATTGGCTGGGGGTAGTAGTAAAGATATATTGAAAGGTGTGCTATTTGGAAGCATCTCCGGGGCCGCTTTTGGAGCGATAGGGCATTCTAGCTTAGGGCTTGAAGGTAAAGCTGTAGCTCATGGCTTTACTGGCGGAATCATGTCTGAGTTACAAGGTGGAAAATTTGGGCATGGCTTCTTTAGCGCAGGGTTCTCCAAGCTAGCCAATGTGAATAGTATTGTCGGCTATGGCGCAGATAAGGCAGCAATAAGGATTGGCTTAGCAGCGATTATTGGGGGGACAGTTTCCAGAGTAACGGGAGGTAAGTTTGCGAATGGAGCAGTTACGGCAGCGATTGCTCAAACATTAAATGGTGAAAGTGATCCTAGGAATAAACGGACTGCACAAAAGGGAAGAGCTTTTGACCAGCTTTCAAATACTGAAAAACAAGCCGTATTTGCGCGACTTAGAAAAGATGCTATGAGCTTGAGAGCAGGCCTTAGAAGAGGTGACAGAGCTACTATAGATGCACTCTGTATTAATTGCTCTT